>CAKZKH010000178.1 GCA_937122485.1 uncultured bacterium
CTTCTCCTTGTGGGGGGGTTGGCCGCGTTGGCCCTGGGTTTTTGGGGATTGTTTGTTCCCATCTGGCCCACGGCGCCGTTCTTGCTTCTGGCGGCCTGGTGTTTTGGCCGCAGCTCGCCCCGCTTGCACGCCTGGCTCCGGGAAAACCGCTGGTTCGGAGCGTATCTGCGGGACTACCAGGAGGGCCGGGGTGTGCCCGTCTGGCTCAAGGTCGGGATCTTGCTCACCCTCTGGGCTTCCGCCTCGGTCTCCCTGGCCGTTTGGGTGGAGCCCTGGTGGGCCCGGGTCCTCGTGCTCTTGGCGGTCGTTGGGGTATCGGCCCACGTCCTTCTCCTCCCGGTCCGCAGGGACTAAAGCCCCAGGTCTTGGCGGACCCCCTTCATGGCGGAGAGCACGACCTCCACGAACTCCTCAAGGGAGAGCCCAAGGTTGGAGCACAGGGCGATCCCCTCCCGGGAGGCGGAGCGGGCAAAACCCTTCTCCTTGTAGCGGTTGAGCACGTTTTCCGGGGTGAGCCCAGCCAGCCGCTGGGGGTGGACTAGGCTGGCGGCGACGATCAACCCCGTGAGCGGGTCCACCGCGGTGAGAGCCCATTCCATGGGGGTTTCCGGCGTCTTGTGCCCCGCGTGAGCCAATATGGCGTTCATGATCTCGGGGTCCCCGAACCCCTGGGCTTTGAGGAAATCCACGGTCACGTGGCCGTGCCGGTCCGGCCGGTCCTTGGTCTGCTCGTAGTCCAGGTCGTGGATGAGCCCGGCCAAGGCCCACCGGTCAGGGTTGCCGTTGAACCGGGGGGCGAGGGCGCGCATGCCCGCTTCCACCGCCAGCATGTGTTTGACCAGGTTCTTCGTGGTGACCTTCTCCTGGACCAACTTCAGGGCTTGTTGTCTTGTCATGAACGGGATTCTACTCTCCTTGGGCGTGTTGCCCGAACGGGCACAGGTCCAGAACCGGGCAGGAGGAGCAGCGGGGGTGCCGGGGGCGGCACACCTCCCGGCCCAGGCGAATGAGGTGCAGATGAAGTTCGAGTTCCCGACCTCTGGGGACCCAAGGACGGAGGGCCTCGTGGGGTTCATCCTTGCTGTTGAGGAGCCCCAACCGCCGGGTGACCCGCTGAATGTGGGTGTCCACGGGAAACAGCGGCTTTGCAAAGGCAAAAAGGAGAACAACGGAGGCGGTCTTTTTCCCTACCCCGGGCAATGAAAGCAAGAACTCCTCAGCCATCGGCAAGGGGAGCTCCTCAAGGAAGGTGAGGTCCAGGTTCTGCCGCTCGTTGTGAATGCGGCGCAGCACGGCCTGAATGCGCTCAGCCCGCTGGCGGTGAAGCCCAGCCCCCCGCACAGCTTCGGCCACCGCCTCCACTGGCGCCTCCATCAACTTTTCCCAGGTGGGGAAACTCCTCCGCAGCTGGGCGTAGGCGCGATCGCGGTTGCGGTCGCTTGTGTGCTGGGAAAGAATCGTCTGGATCAGGAGCTCAAGGGGATCGCGGGGAAGACGGGGATGGGCCGGGCCGTAGGTGCGGCGGAGCCGCCGGGCTACCTCGGCCATCTTCTCCTTGGGCCCCACGGCGACGAAGGTTAGGAGGTTGAGGCCGGTTGAGCAACCAAGAGGGACTGAGGCGAGATGCGTGGGCCATCGTGCGGGCCGCCTTGGCGGCCGTGGAGCCCCGGGCAAGTGTGCGGCAGGCGCTCCACCCCGCGGGGAACCTCCTGCGGGTGGACCGGCGGACCTACAACTTGGAAAAGTTGGCCCGGGTGTGGGTGGTGGGCATGGGCAAGGCCTCGGCTCGGATGGCTCAAGGAGTGGAGGAAGTCCTGGGGCGAAAGATAAGCGGGGGGCTCGTGATCACGGCGGATGGGTACGAGGCGCCGTGCGCGCGGGTGGAGGTGGTCTGTGCAGGCCATCCCCTTCCCGACGAGCGGGGACTGATGGCTGCCCAGCGGATGGTTGAACTCCTTGCCCAGGCTGGGCCCCAGGATCTTGTGGTGGCCGTCATCTCCGGTGGGGGGTCAGCCCTGGCCGCCCTCCCCGCCCCGGGCCTCGCTCTAGGCGACCTCGTCGAGGTCAACGGTCTGCTGCTCAAGTCCAAGGCCACGATCCAGGAGGTCAACGCGGTGCGCAAGCACCTGGAGGTGCTCAAGGGTGGAGGTTTGGCTCGTGCGGCCGGACCTGCCCAGGTTCTGGCCCTCATTCTCTCCGACGTGCCGGGGGATCCCCTGGACGCCGTGGCCTCCGGCCCCACGGTGCCCGACCCCACCACCTTCGCCGACGCCGTAATCGTCCTCGAGCGTCACGGCCTTTGGGACAAGGTGCCGGCCGCGGTGCGCGCTTGGCTAAGCCAAGGGGTGGCCGGGCACGCGCCGGAGACGCCCAAGCCAGGGGACCTTGGGGAAGCCCGTGTGCACAACGTCCTCATTGGATCAGGGAAGACGGCGGCCGAGGCGGCCCTGGTCCAGGGCCAAGAGTTGGGGTACAAGGGCTTTGTGTGGAGCGCCGCCTTGCAAGGGAAGGCCAGGGAGGTTGGGGCCAGGTTGGCGGCCCTGGCCCGGGAGGCGGCGGAAGGGGGAAGGCCGGTGAAGCCCCCTGCCCTTGTTGTGGCCGCGGGGGAGACCACGGTGGAAGTCCGGGGACCGGGCCGAGGGGGCCGCAACCAGGAAGTGGCCCTGGCCGCGGCCCTGGGGATTCAGGGCCTCTCCGGCGTCTTGGTGGCCAGCGTGGGTACCGATGGCCGCGACGGCCCGACCGACGCGGCCGGAGCCATGGTCGACGGAGAAAGTGTGGAGCGCATGCGCCGCGCAGGTTTTGACCCCGAGCAGGCCCTGGCCCAAAACGACGCCTACCCAGCTCTGGCCGCCTCCGGCGACCTCGTGGTCACAGGCCCAACCGGAACCAATGTTGCTGACCTGATGATGGTCCTTGTGAGAAAGGAGGAAGGTTGATCCAGGCCAAGGGCAAGATGGCAACCGTGGTGCGGTTTCAAGACGGCGAGGACCTCCTTGGGGGCTTGGCGGGCCTGGGGCTCAAGGCCGCGGCGATCGTGTGCGGCATTGGCATGGTCCGCAACCTGGTCCTCGGGTACTGGGACGGTCAAAGGTACATCGAAGAGCGATTCTCCGAGCCGGTGGAGCTTGTGGCGCTGCAAGGCAACGTTGGGGAGAGCGAACAGGGAAAGGTCGTGGTCCACGTTCATGGGGTGGTGGGGAAGGAGGGTGGGGCGACGGTGAGCGGGCACCTCTTGGCGGCCTCGGTGCACAACACGGCTGAGGTCGTGGTTTTGCCTCTTCCGGACGTGCGGATGGTGCGGCGAGGGGAGCCCAGTGGGCTCACGGGCCTGTACCCCGAGGTTGACCCCAGGGCCACAGCTCGGTAGAAAGGGAGGGGCGCGAAGGTGGCGGAATAGGCAGACGCGCTGGGCTTAGGACCCAGTGCCGCAAGGCGTGCGGGTTCGAGTCCCGCCCTTCGCAGAGGTGGTACACGGCCGGTATAATCCGGCCTAGAGGCGGGAATAGCTCAGTTGGTAGAGCGCCACCTTGCCAAGGTGGAGGTCGCGGGTTCGAATCCCGTTTCCCGCTCCAAAGGCTTCCACAGGCCCCAAAAACACGGCCACAACGAGGCCGGGGTGGCGAAACGTGGTAGACGCAAGGGACTTAAAATCCCTTGAGCGGAAGCGCTCGTGCGGGTTCGACTCCCGCCCCCGGCAGAAGCGGGGTGGAGCAATGTGGAAGCTCGCCGGGCTCATAACCCGGAGGTTGCTGGTTCAAGTCCAGCCCCCGCAACCACAAGGGGCGGAGTAGCTCAATCGGCTAGAGCGCGCGGCCCATAACCGCGAGGTTCAGGGTTCGATTCCCTGCTCCGCCACAGGGGATGTAGCTCAGTTGGGAGAGCGCCGCGTTCGCAACGCGGAGGTCGGCGGTTCGACTCCGCTCATCTCCACCACCCGCCTCCATTCCCAGGAAATCCTCGTTCTCTGGATTCAGCACTTCTTCGTGGGGGTCCCTTGCCGCTTGAGCTCCTAGGGTTTTCTACTTGACTTTGTGTACATATAGTTGTTCCTCGGCGTTACCACTTGACACCAACAGGTCAGGCCGATACCCTAGGGCTGGACACGGCGACTCGCCGGTTCGAGGAGGTGCCTAGGGGGAGACCCGCAGCCTTCCGAAAAGGGCAAACCCGCGGCAACGCGGGGACGCAAAGCCTCGGATCCCTCGGGGATGGCCGGGCTGCCGAAGAATGGCTGGGAAGATCCTATGGGCGGGTGTCGTCACGGTCCTGGCGGGGCTGATGGCCTCGGCAGGAACCGAAGCTCCTAGTGTAGTGCGGTTGAGCGTTTCTCCTGTCCAGGCCCTTCGGGTGACAGGAGGGTCGGCGGGCACTGTACAGCAGCTGTCCGTTCACCAGCTTCGGCTCGTTGCGCCGTTCCCGGGAAGCTCTCTAGTCGACCAGCCACTCCTGGAGGTCCGGGAGCTCCTCACCTGCGAGGTGTTGAGCAACGTCCCCTGGGTTCTCCGGGTGTGGGCGGTGGGCGAAGGGGCTGCCCCGGAAAAGGCTGTGGCGGTAAGGGTTGGTGAGCGGGCCTATGCGGGGGTGGGGAGAAAAGGGGTTGTCGTGGCCCAAGGCGAGCCCGGTCGGCACCGGCTGGTTGTAGGGGTGCAGTTTTCCGGAGAGCAGCTCCGCGGCTGGGAGGGAGAAGTGGCCTTTGTGTTTGCCGTCGAGGAGGCAGCGCACCGCTAAGTGTGATTTTTGCTACTCGTAGGAAAACCGCTGTGGGAGTTGGGATAGGGGGTTTCCGGGGGGTCTATTGACGGGCTCGGGCGGGCAGATATAATGAATTGCAGTTTGTTGTAGGTAAGAAATCGGCGTTACGGCCAAGTGACGTGAGCCGTTGGGACAAGGAGGCGATGGCCGGGGAGGGGAAACGAGGTACACTCCCCGGACCCAAAGAAGAAGGAGGTGAGAGCCGAACGAAGAGGGTAGGACCGGCGATGAGCCGGAAGCAGTCCAGAGGTGAACGAAAGGGCAAACCCGGGGCGACCCGGGGACGCAAAGCTCCAGGCCTCTCTGAGGCGGCTGAGCTGCCGAACCACCTCCTGGAAGGAAACGAATCTAATCCTTTCCTGGAGGTGCTGTGAAGATGAAGAGTGGAATTCGGGCGATCTTTGCGATCGGTCTTGGGCTGGTAGGGAGCGTGGTGGGCATGGCGCAGGTTAACGCAGGGTCGACGGCCGTGTTCTCTGCTCCTACCCTGATTCGGCTGCAGCTTTCCACGGACATCGTTGACTTTGGGAGCTTGACCGAAATGGACTACGACGCAGGGTACAAGGAACTGTTGGGCGGACAGGGTGTGACGGTGTGGAGCAACCGGGCTTGGGTGCTAACCGTGGCCGCGGACGCTGCCACGTGGAGCGGACCCTGGGCCAAGCCGTCCACGGACCTGCTTTGGAAGACGCGAACCACCCACCCGCGTGTGACCTCCTACAACGGGACGTACCTGGGCCTTACGACGTCGCCGTACCAGGTGGCGGCGGGCAACGCCGCCGGCAACATTGGCCTCACCATGGACTTCCGGGTTCTGGTGAGCTGGGACAACGACGTCGCGGGCGACTACACCCTTGCCTTCACGTATACCCTCACGGCCCCGTAATGGCCAACGCGGCAGGGCGGTCGGGTTAATAGTCCGGCTGCCCTGCCTTCTTTCTGCAGGAGTGCTGTTTATCTGGCTGGCGGTCCCAGTTGGGTTCGTGGCCTTGGGCCAGGACACCGGCTGGCAAAGCCCCTCCCGCAACCAAGGATCTTTTCTATATCCGGAAAGGGCCTACGTACAGGACTACAGTGCTGCTTGGGCCGAGGACGGCGCAACCCACCAGTACTGGGGCTTCAACTTTAGCTTCCCCGGGGACCTCTCCGGCACGAGGATCGTGGGCATTGAGGTCCTCTTTTTGGGGCGCAAGAGGCTAGGATCCGTTTCCCAGTTGGCGGTCGAACTCTCCTGGGACAGGGGGATCAGTTGGACAGCCACCGGTTACGCCGCGGAGTGGCGGACCGGTGGGTGGCAGCAAGTGATCCTGGGCGGGGGGAGTGACCTGTGGGGGCACCCCTGGAGGCCCACGGAGCTCAACCCCGAGGACTTTCGGGTCCGGTTGAGCGCCCGGGGCGAGACCCTGCTGGACTGGGTAGCGGTGCGCGTCCATTACCGCTACGAGGGGCTTAGCTTGACCGTGCAGCCGGTCGTGGTGGATTTGGGCACCCTGACTTTGGAAGACTACGACCGCGGCTTTCGCGATTACAAAGGGCTCCAGCGCATCACCATCCGCTCGGGAGCAAACTGGGTCCTGTCTTGTGCGGCCGATGAGGCGTGGTGGAGCTACCAAGGGCCTGGAGCTGCGGCCAAGCCCGCCGCGGATCTGCTCGTGCGCGTGGTCGCGTGGGGACCGGAAGTTGTTTGGGCCCAGAGCACGTTTGTCGGTCTGGACATCGTTCCCCAGGCCCTGGCCCGCGGACAGCCTGAGCGGACTGCCGGGGGCATCTGGCTGGACCTGGCTTTCCGCCTGCGGGTGGACTACGAGACCACCCCTCCTGGGAATTACCAGCTGAACCTCACCTATACTTTGACCGCGTTATGAACCCCCGCGTGCTTTTGAGTTTCATCGGGACGGTGTGCGCCCTGGCCCCGTTGGCCGTGGCCCTGGAAGTCGACGTGTTGGAAATCGAGGTTTCCGCTGCCCCCGGCCAGGTCCGGCCGTTGAACTTCCTGGTCCGCAACGAGACCGCTGTGGCCGAGTGGTTCACCCTCTACGTGGCGGATTGGGATCGGGATGAACACGGCAACAACCGGTTTTACCCCCCTGGGACACTGCCCCGCTCCTTGGCCCCTTGGCTGGAGGTGAGCCCGACCTCTTTTCGGTTGGAGCCGGGCGAGAGCAGGCAGATTGCCGGCGTGGTGCGGGTGCCAGCCGCTGGGGTGAGCACGGGTACGTACTGGGGCATGGTGTTCGTCCAAGGAGAGCCCCGGCCGGTGATGTACCAAGGCAGTGTGGTCATGGTGACCAAGCGGATTGGGATCAAGGTTTACCTCCACGTGGGCGGGGTGAGGTCGGCGGGGGCCATTCGAGCCGTGGAACCGCGGGGGTTGAATCCTTTGTGGATCGCTGTGCGGTTCGAGAACACGGGGGCGTTTAACCTGAAGGACGTGCGGGCCCAGGCCCAAGTGTACGACAGCACAGGCAAGCTGGTGGCCGAGGCGGTACCGGTAACATTTCCCTGCTTGCCGGGAGGAGAGCGGTGGGTTCGCTTGGACACGGAGCTGCGGGTGGGAACGGGGACCTACTTGGTGGTGGTCAAAGTGGAACTTCCCGGAGGCAGCCTCCTGGCCACCCAAGCCAGCCTGCGGGTGCGGGCGTTGGCCCTCGCCCCCTTAAGCCGTGGCGAGTCTCCCCGCGATCTAGATGGGGATGGGTTGTATGAAGATGTGAACGGAGACGGGTCCTTCGACGACAACGACGTGGATCTCTTTCAAGCGCAATACATGGGAGCCCAGGTCCAGGCCAACTGGCGCGCCTTTGACTTCAACAACGACGGCCAAGTCGATGAGCGGGACGTCCAG
>CAKZKH010000179.1 GCA_937122485.1 uncultured bacterium
ACAAACACCGGAAGCGAGGGGGAAATCGTTCCCGCCATGGGCCCCACCGCCCCATGGTGATGATTGGGCTCAAGCACCACTTCCCCCGCATTGAGGAGCTCCCAAGCCTCAGCAGGCGTCTTGGCCCAGCCCTCAAACAGGACAGCCCCCACAACGGAACCCTTTTGGGCTCCGCACATTTGGGGCCAAGGGATGGGCGGGCCGGAGTGGAGAATGCACTTGCCGTTCTTGAGCGCCGGGATGGCTTCCCGAGCAGGGACCATGTCCACCAGCACCGGGTCACCGCCGGCAAGGCGCCGGACGGCCTCTTGGTTGGCTTGTTCAATTCTCTCTTTGAGTTCGGGCAAGGTTACCTTCGCTTTCTTGGGGTGACGGCTGAGACCAGACCGCGCAAAAACCTTGTAGACAGGCTAACCCCGACGAATGCCCCACCTGAACCAGCTCATGGGCTGCCTGCCACAGGGCCGGGGACGAGCCACCCGAGAGCAACACGTGGGCCAAGTGGTGCAAGGGAGCTGGGCCTTCCCCGTGGGCCAAGTCCGCCAGCAACGTCGCGCTCAGCCTGGACGTGCGTTCTCGGCTGCAGATGAGGAACTCCTCGAGCTTCGCTTCTGCCCAGCGCCAACCGGGGACCAAGTGGGAAGCCAACCACGCCGCGAAAAGGGCCCCCCCTAAGAAGTCGTCGCCGAGCGGGGTTAGTCCTGGTCCCAGACCCACCAGTTTCTGCCCCCAGTGCAGCAGCTCCTCCAGATCCCCCGAGCGGGCAGCCTCGCGGGCTTCCCCGACCCATCGTGGAGGTGAGAACGAAAAGGAATCGGCCAGCCTTTGAGTCCGCGCCCACACCGTGCCCCAGGACACGGTTCGGGTGGGGGCTGGTGGCGTCCAGACGGGCGCATGGAGGGTAATCCCGGGCCGTCCGCGGGCGGTGAGGGAGTGGCCTGTGGAGCCACAGGAGGTTCCTGGGAGCCAGAGTGGAAGGTCACCGCCCAGGAGGACGGCCCGGGCATGAGGGGGCGTCGCAGCATCAGCTAACCAAAACACTTCCCCACTTTCGTGGAGGAAATACATGGCGTGGCTGCCCCAGCCCGTGACAACCGCGTCACTGGGCTGCACCAGCAGTTCCCGTGCCTTCCGCCCCAACAGTGTGGTCTGCATAGGCAAAGGGGGCCCACCCCGGTGGGCCCCCTCTCCGCTTGTCTACTTCGGGGACCCCGTGATGCCTTGGACCAGCCAGTCGAACTTGCCCATGTCCAAGGCACCCCAAGCCTCCCCGGCCGCGATCTTGAGGTTGCCAGCCTGGTCATAGATGGGTCCGGCAAAAGGCTCGATCTTGCCGGCCTTGAGAAGTTCGGCGTACTCGAGGACCTTGGCCTTGACCTCTTCGGGCACCCGTGGACCGAACTCACCCAGGGTGATGAACCCGGCCTCCAGGCCCTTACGGATGTGGGCGGACTTCCAGGTCTTGTTCAGCACCTGCTGGGCGATGTCCACAAAGAAGTCCCCCCAGGTGAGGCCCAAACCGCTCACCCAAGCGTTGGGGGCGAACTTTTGCACGGCCAGAGACGGGTACCCCACGAAGAACGCCCCTGCTGCTTCCACGGTCTGAGCTACGGCAATGGGGGAGTCCAGGTGGGATCCGATCACGTCGCAGCCCTGCTGAAGGAGGGCCTGGGTGGCCGCCACTTCCTTTGCGCGGTCAAGCCAAGTCCCCGTCACCACGAACACGGTCTCCACGTTGGGGTTGACCGCCCGGGCGCCCAGGTGGAAGGCGTTGCAGTTGCCCAGCACGAAGGCCACGGGCAAGCCCCCGATGAACCCGATCTTGTTGGTCTTGGTCATCAGCCCGGCGGCCACGCCCAGGACGTAGTAGGCGAACTGCACGTTGCTGAAGTAGGTTCCGAAGTTGGCGGCCAACATGTACCCCCCGGGGTGCATGAAGACGACATCCGGATACCGCTTGGCGAGGTTGAGGGCCGGGAACATGTAGCCGAAGCCCGCGGGGAACAGGAGCTTGGCGCCTTGAGCGATCATGTTCTCCAACACAGCCTCAGCGTCACCCTCAGGGACGTTCTCCGCGAACAGGATCTTGACACAGGGCATTTTGTCCTTGAGGGCCATGAGGGCTTCGTACTGGGACTGGTTGTACCCTGCGTCGTCCTTGGTGCCTCCAATGATCATGCCTACCACAAGGCACGGCTGTTGAGCCACGGCAGCCACGCTGCCCACCAGAGTTGCCAACAGCACCGCAACCACACGCTTCATGCGCGACCTCCTTTTCTGTTCTGGTTCGTTTCTAACCTACCCCCGCGTTCCACTTAACGCCCCTAGACGACCGGGAGTTCTCTGCCGGCTCTCACCCCCCGCGCTCTTCGGTGCCAAAGTACACCCGCCCCAAGCTCGCCGGGGCGGTATGCCGCACCCCCCGTCCCCACAACAGGAGGACGAAGAGCGTCAACACGTAAGGAAACATGTCCAGGAAAAACGGAGAGATTCCTATGCCTCGGGCCTGGAGCTGCAATTGAAGGACGACAGCGCCCCCGAACAGGATGGCGCCCACAATGGCCCGCAGCGGGTTCCAGCGGGAAAAGATCACCAACGCAATGGCGATGAACCCCCGCCCGGCGGTCATCCCCTCGCTCCAGGTCTGGGTCACTCCCAACGCCAGTTGGGCTCCCCCCAACCCGGCGAGGAACCCCACCACGCAGGCAGCGGCGAGGCGAACCCGGGCCGGAGAAATCCCCGCGGCGTAGGCGTGGGCAGGGTTCTCTCCCACAGCGCGCAACTGCAGCCCCCAGCGAGTCCGGAAAAGGAACACCCAGGCCAGCGCTGCCAACAGGAACGCCACATAGACCAAAAGGTCGTAGCGGAAAAGCAGCGATCTTGGCCCCAACAAGGGGTACTTGGGGAGGGCCGCCGCCATCTGCCCCACGTAGGGCTTGCCCAAGAGGGCGCTCACCCCGAGACCGAAGAACATGAGGGCCAAGCCGGTAGCCAACTGGGAGGCGTTGCGCTTTACCACCAAAAAAGCGTAGATCAGGTTGGCCAAAAGGCCCACGCCGGCCCCGAGAAAGACCGCCACCCAGGGGTTCCCCAGACGCACCGAGAGGGCAAAGCTGGTGGAGGCCCCGAGGAGCATGAGCCCTTCCAAGCCCAAATTGACCATCCCCGTCCGCTGCCCCAGCACCTCGCCCACGGTGGGGTAAAGCAAGGGGGCGGCGTAGAGGATCGCTCCAGAGATCCAGGAGAGGAACCAGTCCCCGTTCATGCCTTCCACCTCCGGGCCAGGGATTTGGCCAAAATACCGCTGGCCGGCTTGGCTAAGACCACGAACAAAATGAGGGCGAGAAGGACGTTGACCGCGGCGTAAGGTATGCGCTGGGTGATTTGCAGGGTAAAGCCTCCCGAGGCGATCAGGGCGACCACGAAGGACATGAGCACGATACCCACGGGGTTGGAGCCGGCCAGCCAGTTCACCAAGAATCCCATGAACCCGTAACCGGGGGAGATGGCCAGCTTGAGGCGGTAGTGAACGGCGGCCACCTCGGCAATCCCAGCCAGCCCGGCCATAGCCCCGCCCAGAACCATGGCCAGCACGACCCATCGACTCACGGGAACGCCCAACCGTCGGCTGGCTTCAGGATTACCCCCTACGCTGCGCATCTCCAACCCCCACCGCGTCTTGTGGATGAAGAACCAGTAGGCGAACAGGAAAAGAAGCCCAATGAAGAAGCCGACGTGGAGGCGGGTGGTGCCCAAGGCTGGGAGCCGAGCCACGTCCGGGAACTCAGGAGTTTGGGGATAGATGGCCAGTTCGGGGGCCCGCCACGGCCCAAAGACAAAGTAGCCCACGATGAGGGGGGCCAGGTAGTTGAGGAGCAAGGTGCTGATCGTTTCGTTGACCCAGCCGCGGGCCCGCAACAGGCCGGGGATCCAGCCCCACAGCCCGCCCCCCACCGCCCCAGCCAAAAGCACGATGGGTACGGTAATCCACTGCGGAAGCCCTGGGACGTTCAGAGCAGCCCAGGTGCCCAACAGGGCCCCCAAGAAGAACTGGCCCTCTCCCCCCACGTTGATGAGACCTGCGCGGAACGGAAAAGCCGCGGCCAAGGCCGTGAGGAGAAGCGGAGCCATCCGCACCATCACGCCCCACAGGCCCCGCCACTGCAGGAGGTTGATGCGTACAGTGTCCCGCACCGCTTGAATGGGGTCCTTGCCGTTGGCCCAGAGAAACAGGGCGAACACCCCAACAATCAACACAACGTGGAGGAGGAGGCGAAAGCTTCCGGCCGCGAGGCGGTTCTTATCCATGGCCTACTCCCACCATCATGCGCCCCACCTCGGTCAGGGAGGTCTGGTCCGGCCGTACCTCACCGACGATCTGTCCGCGGAGCATGACCACGATGCGGTCGCTGAGGGCGAAGAGCTCGGAGAGGTCTTCGGAGATCAACAACACCCCTTTCCCGGCGGCCCGGGCTTGAAGGAAAGCTTGGCGGACGGCGTTGGCGCTGCGCACGTCCAAACCCCGCGTAGGGTAAAGCCCCACCACCAGCTTGTAGTCCCGGCTGAGCTCCCGGACGAGCACCAACCTCTGAAGGTTCCCTCCCGAGAGGGAGGCCGCGCGAGCTCGCTCGGGCAAGGGGTTCAACCCCAGGCGCTCGAAGCCGGCGCGGGCCACGGCCCGTGCCTTGTCCCAGGCCATCCCCAGGCCCCCATACAGACTGAACCTCTTGGGGCTGAGGAGGGCCACGTTTTCCAGGACCGAAAACCAGGGGACCACGGCCATGGCCAATGGATCCTCGGGGACGAAGGCCACGCCCTGGCCGATCATCCTGGCCGGCGGCCAAGCTGTGGCCTCTTGGCTCAGGAAAATCTTCTTTCCCGTGGTGGGCTTGATGAGGCCCAGGATCACGTCGCCCAGCTCCCGCTGGCCATTGCCGGAAACTCCGGCCACCCCCACAATCTCGCCCTCGTGCACGGTGAGGCTCACCTGTCGCAGAGCTGGCGTGGTTCCTACCGCTCGCGTGCAGATGTCCACGAGTTCCAAGATGGGTTTGCCGAACTTGCTGCCCCGTTCTCGGGTGGCCACCTCCTTGAGGGGCTCGCCAAACATCAGCTCCACAAGCTTCTCCTCGCTGGCGTCTTGGGCGTTCAGGGATCCGGCCACCTGCCCCTGGCGCAGCACGGTGATGCGGTCCGCGCAGGTTAGGGCCTCGCGGAGCTTGTGGGTGATGAACACCAGGGAGTAACCGTCGTTGCGGAGGTCCCGGAAGATTCCAAACAGCGTGTCCACCTCGTGGGGGGCCAGGACTTTGCTGGGCTCGTCGAAGATGAGGACCCGGGCCCGGGTGAGGAGGAGCTTGAGCAATTCCACCCGCTGCTGCTGGCCGACCGAGAGCTGCCAGACTGGGGTCTTGGGCTCCAACTCCAGCCCGTACCGCCGGGAAGCCTCTTGGATTTGGGCCGCGAGCTTCTTGGGGCTGATGTACCAGTCGAGCTTGGAGAGGAACAGGGCCACGTTTTCGGCCACGGTGAGGGCCGGGATGAGGGTAAAGCCCTGGAAGACCAGACCGATGCCGTGGCCACGGGCTTCCCGAGGGGAACGGATCGGGGTCGGGCGGCCATCCAAGGAGATGGTTCCCGAGTCCGGTTGATAGAAACCGTACAGGATTTTGACCAACGTGCTTTTACCTGCGCCGTTTTCCCCCAGGAGGGCGTGAATCTCCCCGGCGTGAACGTCGAAGTTCACCCGGTTGTTGGCCACAACTCCGGGGAAGCGTTTGGTGATCCCCTCCGCGCGCAAAACTGGCGATTTGTCCATATGCGCCTATCTGGTAGGGCCGGAGGAACGCAACTCCGCGTCCGGGCTACGCTCAACCATACCCATCCCCAGAGGCAAGCAACATGAGAAAGGGTGCACAAAGTGCGGGGAGGATTATTGGCAACTTATGCCAAGGTCCCTGCCCCCCGCACAAGCGGCAACAGCTGGAGGGCCACCTCCAAGTTCAACCGGCCTCGGGGATCGCGGAGCACAGGGCCCAACAGCTTGTGCAGCCGATGGACGCGGTACCGAACGGTGTTGTAATGGACCCCAAGGGCGGCGGCCGTCTGGCGCAAGTTGCACCCCGATTCCAAATAGGCCTGGAGGGTGGGGAGCAACGCCCCGCGCTTGTCCCTCCGCACCACCGCCCCCAGCGTCTCCTCGCAGAACTTCTCCAGCTCGTCGCGGGAGTCCCCAGGGGAAAGGAGGCGGAGGAGCCCCAGGTCGGCCAACGCCGTGACCGTGCTCGCCGAACCCTTGTGGAGAACGCGCCCCAACTCCAGGCTTTGCATGGCGCCGCGGTACGCCCGGCGGAACTCCTCCAGGGTGGGGGCGAGGTTGCTCAACCCCATGGAAACCGTGTAGGGGGCGTTCTCCTGGGCGACGCGCCGGGCAATGTCCTGGAGGGCTTGGACCAGGTCGGGGGTGCTGGCGCTGCGGCCCCGGGAGGGGAACAGGGTCACCAGGCGGGTGCCCTGGCGCCAAGACACCGCCCGGGGGCTGAGGATCCGGATGTACCGCCGGGCCAGATGCAAGCTGGTTTCCATGTGGCTTTGGCTGGCCCCTTCCGTTGGAATAGAGCTCTCCCGGCTCCAAGCGTCGGGGGAAGCCACGATGACCCAAAACGGGGTTTCCAGGGACATGCCCAGTTGGGAAGCGAGCTTCTGGGCCCGGTCCAAAGCCCCGGGCTGGTCGGAAAGCAGGTTTTCCAGGACCTCATTCTGAAAGTGCTGGGCCACTTGGCTGAGGGCCCGCCCCTCCATCCATTTGAGGGCCGCCACCGTGGCCCCATGCTCCAGGGCCACCATCTGGGCCGAGGGCAGCGGTGCCGGCAGCGTTCCCCAAACCAGGATCTTCCCCAGCTCCATGGAGCTGGCCTGGATGGGATGGGCGACGAACGTGATCCCCTTTTTCCCCGAACCCACGCGGAGGACCTGGGCTTGCCCCCAGGGGAGGTGCTCCACCATCTGGGGCTGGAACGCCGCGCCCAAGAAGGCGTCCCCGCTGGGATCCCGTTCCACGAGAAACCGAGGCGTGGCCTGGGCCGGGCTCTCTCCGAGGATGCGGCGAAACCGGTCCACCAAAGTGACAGGGTGCCCGAGGGTTTGGGCGATGAGCCTGGCGATGTCAGAGAAGCCGCCGCCCCGGAGGACCAGGGCCAAGAATTCGCGCAGAAGCGCTTCGGACTGGCGCAGCTCGTTGGCTTGGATGTTGAGGATCCGGCTGGTGAGGGGCTGGATGATGTCGATGAACGAAACCTTGGGGGGCAGTTCAACGAGGGGGAAATCCAAGGCATCGGCGGCTTGGATCATCTCCTCGGGGATCTTGTCAATATAGCTTTCCGGGGTGATGGCGATGCCGACCAGGCCCTTTTGGGCCAGGCTGGGGATGAGGTTCCTCTGGGCCTGGGGGTTGTCCCGGAGGGGGTAGAGGGTGGTCACCAACAGCTCGCCGGGGCGGACCCATTCCAGGATGTCGGGGACTTCCATGACGTTGACAGCCTGGACCACGCGGTCCAAGCCCTTGTGGCCCGCCAGAACTTTGCCCTTGCGGAGGGGTTCTGCCAGCTGCAGCGCTTCGCGGAGAGTGAGCACGGTACCCTGAATTCTAGGGGCGGACCGGACGAGGTTCTTCTCCGGAAGTCAGGCCGTCGGTGAGTTGAACTGGATTCCCCAGCAGTGGTACGCCCGGCAGGATTTGAACCTGCGTCCTCTGGATCCGCAGTCCAGCGCTCTATCCACTGAGCTACGGGCGCGGGCGGAGGGACGGGGATTCGAACCCCGAAGGCCTTTCGGGCCGTACCGGTTTTCGAGACCGGCTCCTTGCCGTTCGGACATCCCTCCGATCCGAATTATCCCCACCCACGGGGTCCTCCGCCAAACCCAAGCCGCCCCCTTAAACGCCTTGTGCCCTCCAAGACCCGGACTTCCGCCCCTTCCTCCGGGTCCCGGTCCCCTGGAACCAGTAGCGGGCCACGCTCCCCGCCACAAGCCAAGGGGTCCAGAACGGGCGGCGACGCCGCACTTGGAACCCTCCCCAAAGCCTCTCGTACGCTGCGGTGTGCTTCTCCACCACAGCTGACCAATCCAGATCTCGCACACGATCGCGGGCAGCCCGGGCGAGGGCCGAATACTGGGTGGGATTCATCCTGCAAATCTCCGCCACGGCTTGGGCGAACTCGGCTGGAGGTGCGTCGCTTGGAAGCTTTCGTCCCACCGCATCGTCCACCAGCTCGGTCACAGTCGCATTTTCCAGCGCCACAACCGGCGTGCCGGAGGCCAGGGCCTCGATCACCGCCAAACTCTGCAGCTCCAAGGTGGATGCCGAGAGGAAAAGGTGAGCTCTCCTGAGGAACTGGGGGATCGTTTCGTAAGGAACAGGACCCACAAAGTCGACGTTGTCCATCCCCTGTTCCAGGGCGTAGCGGCGGAGTTCCCTGGCGTAGCCCTGTTCCAAAATCTCCCCGACGAGGACCAGCCGAGCTGGCATGTCGAGATGAGACATGGCCTCCACCAAATAACGCTGGTTCTTCCTCTGGCAGATGGAACCCACGAACAAGAGCTGCTTACATGGCTCGGTGATGTCGGCAAGATCCAGACGCAGCAAGGGCGACAGGTTTCGACCGTTGGGAATCCGGAACACCAGCCCTCGATAGCCAAAGCGACGAACGTCGTCTTCCACCGCTTGGTTCAGGGCTACCACGCCGTCGCAGCGACTGAGGACCAGGCGCACAAAGGCCTGGGGAACCCTCATCTTGAACAAGAAGCGAAGGTGGCGGTACTCCTCGGCGTTCGTGAACTCCCGAGCTCGCGAGGGCAGAGCGTGGAACGTGAGCACGAAGGGACATCCCGCGTGGCCAGCCCAGTCCTGGAGCCAGAGGGAGAGCGGGCCCACGTCGTGGGCGTGCACCACCTGGGGCGAGAACCTGGACACGAGGGAATGCAACCGCCGGCGGGTTGGGTCCCGCAGGTCCGGCCAGAGCAGCTGGCCCCGGCCGCGGGAAGGCACCCTCACCACGGTCAGACGCTTGCCAACCGTCTCGACCTTCAGCTTGTCACCCGGACAGATAAGAAGGACATGGTGGAGGCGGGCTGTGGCCGCAGCGAGTTCGTGGGCCACCCGGCCCATGCCCCCACTGCGGTCGGCACCGGGGCAGATGGTGACGAAGGCCACTTTCATGGGTTTGCTCACTTCGGGATGGGGAGAATCATAGCCTGGCCGCGAACTTCGCCGGGAGTCAAGCTTGCCCACCGTTCTTTGGGCCACTGGCCAACAGTCCGGCCAGCACCAGAGCCGCTCCCACGATCTGGGCTCCGGTCAGCGTTTCTCCAAGCAACGCCCAGCCGAACAGGCCGGCAAACACCGGCTCCAAGGCCAGGACAAGAGCGGCTCGCGTGGCGGAGATCCGTTTCTCCGCCCAGGAGAGCACCCAGAACGCCCCGGTGGTGGCCAACACAGCCGTGACGGTGAGCGCCGTCCACACTGCACCCGAAAGCCGCAGGGTGAGGCTCTCGAAGGCCGTAGCACCCACGAGGGCGAGGGCCGCTACCGTCCACAGCTGAGGAGCCAGGAGGCTCAGGTGGTCCCCGGCCCGCACCTTCCGCTCGAGGAGCACCAGGTACAGGGCAAACCCCACGGCGCAAAGCACCGTCAGGAAATCCCCGAAGGCCGAGCCCCCGGCCAGGCCCTCCCCGCCCAAGGCCAACAGGCCCACGCCAATTCCTGCCAGCACCACGCCCAACCACGTCCTCCACGAGGGCCGAGTTCCACAGGTCCAGGCAAACAAAGGGACCAAGACCACGGAGAGCCCGGTGATGAGCCCGGACTTCTGGGCCGTGGTGTACACCAGGCCCCA
>CAKZKH010000180.1 GCA_937122485.1 uncultured bacterium
GGGCGAGATCCTGGGCATCGCCGGGGTCTCGGGCAACGGTCAGCGGGAACTCGTGGAAGTTCTCACCGGCTTGAGACCAAAAGAGCAAGGGCGGATCGTCGTCCTCGGGCGGGAGGTGACCGACCCGTCAGCCCGGCGGGTTTCCGACCTTGGCGTGGCCCATGTGCCCGAGGAGAGAATCCGCATGGGTATTGTTCCCGGGCTTTCAGTGGAAGAAAACCTTGTGCTCAAGAAGCACCACCGTCGTCCCTTTTCGCAGCTGGGGTTCCTCAACGTTCGGGCCATTCGTCAATTTGGCCGCATGGCGATCGAAGAGTACGGGATTGTGACCGCGGGTCCGCAGACCCCGGCGCGGCTTCTTTCCGGCGGCAACATCCAAAAGCTCATCCTGGCCCGGGAGCTTTCCGGCCCACCGGCCCTGGTGATCGCCGCTCACCCCACCTACGGCCTGGACGTGGGGGCCACCGAGCAAATCCGCCAGCTTCTTCTGCGCCAGCGGGACGAAGGGGCCGGGGTCCTCCTCGTCTCCGAGGACCTCGAGGAGATCATGGAGCTCGCGGACCGGATCGCTGTGATGTTCCGGGGAGAGGTCGTGGGCGAGGTGACCGGATCCGAGGCCACGCTGGAGGAGTTGGGCCTGATGATGGCAGGAGAGAAGAGGGCGATGCGGGAGGTGCCGGGGTGAGCTGGCGGTTGAGGTTGGAGCGCTCGGTGACCCCCTCGCGAACCACGGTGCTGCTGGTTTCCCTTCTCGGGGTGGTGGCGGCCCTTGTCTTTGCTGTCCCGGTGTTTTGGGCTTACAAGGTGAGCCCCTGGACGGCCTACACCACGATTGCCCAGCGCTCATTGGGTTCTTGGGCCGGGTTCATGGAGGTTCTCCGGCGGGCCATTCCCCTCATGCTGTGTGGGGTGGGGTTGACATTGGCGTTCCGAGCGCGGTTTTGGAACATTGGGGCCGAGGGGCAGCTCTTGGCCGGGGCGGTGGCCGCCACGGGAGTGGCCCTGTTCACCAAGATCCCTGCTCCTTGGCTTTTGCCGGCCATGTTCGGGGCGGGTTTTTTGGCCGGCGCCCTGTGGGGTGCTGTCCCTGCCGTGCTGCGCCTCAAGCTGCGCGTGAACGAGGTCATCTCCACCCTGATGCTGAACTACGTGATGATCTACATCGTGGAGTGGCTGGTGCACGGGCCGTGGAAGGGAAAGACCATGCGGGGTTTTGCGTATACGGACTTTTTCCCCGCGGCTGCGCAGCTCCCGTTGATCCCGGGAAGTCGCGTGCACTGGCCCACCTTGGTCATCGCCGTGGGCGCGGCGTTGGTGGTGGCCCTGGTTTTGAGCCGCACGCGGTTGGGGTACGAGATCCGCGTGGTGGGGCAGAGCACGGACGCTGCCCGCTACGCGGGGATTGACTTCCTCAAGGTGATGGTGGCGGTGATGGTGCTTTCGGGGGGGTTGGCGGGGCTGGCTGGGGTGGGGGAGATGGCCGGGGTCCATTACCGCCTGCGCAGCCCCACCCACATCTCCATGGGTTACGGGTATACAGCGATCATCGTGGCTTGGCTGGCTCGGGGAAGCCCGTTGGCTGCCCTGTTCACGGCGCTTCTGTTTGGCCTGATCTTCGCGGCTGGGGACATCATGAAGGCCTCCCTGCAGTTGCCGGCGCAGATCGTGGGCGTGTTCAACGGGCTGATCCTGTTTTTCATCATCGGCAGTGAACTTCTGCTGTATTGGCGGATCAAGTGGGAGAGGGGATGGACTGGCAAACCTGGCTCATCGGGATCGTAGGCCGGGCGCTGGCCTATGGGACGCCCCTGCTGTGGGCGACCTTGGGGGAGGTGTACGCCGAGCGGGCCGGGGTGGTCAACCTGGGGATCGAGGGCATGATGGCCATGGGGGCGTTGATGGCGTTTGCCACGGCTCAGACCACCGGCGACCCGTGGTTGGGGCTGTTGGCGGCGCTGGCCGTGGGCGGGGTATTGGCCCTGCTCCACGCTTTCCTCACCGTGACCTTGCGCGCCAACCAATACGTGTCCGGGCTGTCCCTCACGCTGCTGGGCCTGGGGCTTTCTGGGCTGTTGGGCCGGGGCTGGGAAGGGATTGCCCTCCGGGCCCCGCTGCCCAACGTTACCATCCCCGGCTTGGCTTCCATTCCCCTCCTGGGTCCGATGCTCTTCCAGGACGAGTCCATCCTCACCTACCTGGGGTTGCTCCTAGCTCTGGTTTTGTGGATCGTGCTCTGGCGCACGCGGTGGGGGATTGTGATCCGCGCCGTAGGCGAGGCTCCCGGGGCTGCCGATGCCGTGGGGATCAACGTAGCCTTGGTGCGGTACCTGTGCGTGGTGCTGGGCGGGCTGTTGGCTGGGGTGGCCGGAGGGTACCTCTCGGTGGTCTACCGCCCGGCGTGGACCGAGGGGATGAGCGCAGGGATGGGCTGGGTGGTCATCGCCCTGACCATATTTGCTTCTTGGGACCCGCTACAGGCGGTGGGCGGGGCACTTCTGTTTGGGGCCCTCTACCACCTGTCCTTCCGGCTCCAGCAGTGGGTTGCTCCCGAGCTGCTCAAGCTCATGCCCTACGCTTTTGCCATCGTGGTGCTGGCGTTTGTCGGTTTGGGTAAGGCCCAGCGCCGGCGGGGCGCTCCGGCCGCCCTCGGCTTGCCCTACGTGCGGGGTGAAAGGTGAAAGGAGGTGAGAAGAGGACCGAGACGTTGCGGTTCGAAGGGGCACGTGGGTTGGCGGAAGCAAGGTCGTAGTGAACCAAGGAGGTTCAAATGAAGGCACTTCGCTGGACGTTGGTAGCACTGGCAGTGTTTGGGGTGTTGGGGCTGGCCCAGGCCAAGTTGAAGGTGGGGTTCATCTACGTAGGACCCATCGGGGACTATGGGTGGACCCACGCCCACAACGAGGGCCGCCTGATTGCGGAGAAGACACTGGGCATCGAGACCGTCTATGTGGAGTCGGTTCCCGAAGGTGAGGTCGAGACGTACATCGACCTGTTGGTGCGCCAGGGCTGTCGGGTCATCTTCACCACAAGCTTTGGCTTCATGGACGGAACGTTGGCGGCAGCCAAGCGTTACCCCAACGTGATCTTTGCTCACTGCTCGGGGTTCAAGCGGGCCCCCAACATGATGAGCTACATGGCCGACTTCTACCAGGTGTACTACCTCAACGGACTGATGGCCGGGGCCCTCACCAAAACCGGAAAGATCGGGTACGTGGGAGCCTTCCCCATTCCTGAGGTCAAGCGCCACATCAACGCCTTCACCCTTGGGGTGCGGGCCGTCAACCCCAGGGCCACGGTCCACGTGCGCTGGATCTACGAGTGGTACAGTCCGCCGGCGGCCAAGGAGGCCACCGAGGCCCTCATCGCGGAGGGATGTGACGTGTTTGCTTTCACCGAGGACTCCCCCACCGTGATCACCGTGGCCGCGGCCAAGGGCCTCCTCAGCTTCGGCCACTATTCCCCGATGTACGACTTCGCCCCCGACTACGTGGTGTCCGGCCAGCTTGTGCACTGGGACAAGATCTACGTGGAGTTCCTCAAGGGTGTGCTGGAGGGCAAGTACACCACGAAGAACCTGGCGCACATCGACTACTGGTGGCTGCTGTCCCAGGAGGCGGTGGAGCTGGGGGCCAAGCCGGGGATGGTCATCAACCCCAAGCACGAGGCGGCCCTCAAGGCCGTCAAGGTGAAGACCCCGGACCTGGGGGAAATCTCCGTGTACGACCTGGTCTACGCGCGCCTGGCCCAGATGGGCGCGCCGGGCGTGAGCTTCGATCCGTTCCAGGGCCCGGTTAAGGACCGCAAGGGGCTGCTCCGCGTTCCCGAGGGGTTCTGGCTCTCCTACGATGCCCTCATCACCATGGAATGGGCGGTGGAGGGCGTGGTGGGGCCCTGGCCGGGTGAGCCGTAAACCCAGTAAATCGGGCCGGGGGGTTGCTCACCGGCCCCCCGGCTATCCTTACCCCTATGATCCTGCTTTTTGAGCGCGGGAAAATCGCCGACTTTTTCGGAACGTTCTTTGAGGTGGGCTACGTGGTGGTGGAGGGCGAGCGGATCGCAGCTGTGGGCCCAGGTCCGGCACCCGACGCCCCCGGCGCTACCCGCATCGACCTCGAAGGGCGGCTGCTCACCCCCAGTTTGGTCAACGCCCACGCCCACCTCTACTCGTCCCTCGCCCGGGGCATCCCCCTCAAAGTCTTTTCCCCCACGCGGTTTGGGGAAATTTTGGAGCAGCTGTGGTGGAAGCTCGACCGGGCTTTGGACCTGGATGGGGTGTACCACTCCGCGCGGGTGGGGGCCCTCGATCACCTCCACACCGGGGTGACGGTGGTGATTGACCACCACGCCTCGCCGTCGGCCATTGAGGGGTCGCTGGGGGCGATCAAGCGGGCGGTGGCCGAGGTGGGCTTGCGGGCCGACCTGTGCTACGAAGTCACCGACCGGGGCGGCCTGCGCGAGCGGGACCTGGGCCTTAAGGAGAACATCCGCTTCGCCCAGGAAGAGGCCGATGGCAAAAGGTTTTCTGCCCACATGGGCCTCCACGCCTCTTTCACCCTCTCCGACGAGACCCTGGCCAAGGCCGCCGCCGCGGCCGAGCCCCTCGGCCTGGCCTTCCACACCCACCTTGCGGAGGGGAAGGAGGACCCCACCGACGCCCTGCAGAAGTACGGTTTGCGCACGGCCGAGCGGCTGGACAAGTTCGGCCTCCTCACCCCCGGTACCCTTCTCATCCATGGGATCCATCTTTCCCAGGCGGAGTTGGACCTTTTGGCTGCCCGGCCGGCCAGTGTCGTGCACAACCCCCGCTCCAACATGAACAACGCCGTGGGCGCGGCCCAAATTTCGGCCATGATGGCCAAGGGAGTGAAGGTGGCCCTGGGCACGGACGGGTTTGGCACGGACATGATCGGGGAGCTCCTCGCCGCGCGGCTGTTGGCCCACCATGCCACTGGGCTGCCCACCACCCTCCCTGACCCCGAGCTTCTTGCCATTTTCCGGCGCAACTACGAGCTGGCCGAGCGGTTCTTTGGACTTCCTTTTGGGAAGCTGGCCTCGGGCTTTGCGGCCGACCTTGTGGTGTGGGACTATAACCCGCCCACGCCCGTTCACGCCGGCAACCTCCTTGGGCACTTCTTGTTCGGGCACATCAGCGGCGGCCTCCGCCCTTATCTGGTGGTGGGCCAGGGACGGGTCCTTCTCCGCAATGGCCAAGTGGAGACCGTGGACGAGAAACCTGTGTTGGACCAGGCCCGGGCCGCCGCCCAAAGGCTGTGGTCCAAAATTTAAAAGGAGACCCCCATGCGCGGCCTTCCCTTCCCCAAGCTTTTGGCCTGGATCGACGAGGAGCTTCGGCACCGGGACGCGCTGTTCTCCGTTCCTCGGGCCCTGTTTTGGCGTCCCCAACCGCGGGCCCCTTACCGGTCCGAAATTTCCGGGGAAAGGCTGCTCACCCCGATCGGCCCGGCCGCCGGGCCTCATACTCAACTAGCCCAAAACGTCCTCTCCGCTTGGCTGTGCGGCGCCCGGTTCGTCGAGCTCAAAACCGTGCAAATCCTCGACGAGCTGGAGATACCCCGCCCGTGCATCGACATGGCCGACGAGGGCTACAACGTGGAGTGGTCCCAAGAGCTGAAGCTCGAGGAGTCAGCCCGGGAGTACATCCACGCCTGGGCGTTGGTCCACGTGCTACCCAGGCTCTTGGACTTCCCCGGCCCGGTGGGCACCGTGTTCAACATGAGCGTGGGCTACGACTACAAGGGCATTACGTCGCCCCGGATGCTTCAGTTCATGGACCGGCTGCAGGACGCCTCCCAGGACCTCCAAGAGCTCCGCGCCCACGTCGCCCGGCAGTGGCCCGAACTGGCCGACGTGGAAATCCCCAGCGCCGTGGTGCGCAGCGTGACCCTCTCCACCATGCACGGCTGTCCACCCGAAGAGATCGAGAAGATCGCCCGGTTCCTCTTGGAAGAACGCGGTTTGCACACGTTTGTCAAGCTCAACCCCACCTTGCTTGGCGGGGAAGCCGTGCTGGACATCCTCCACAACCACCTGGGCTTCCGAGAAATTTCTATTCCCGAAAGCGTGTTTGCCAAGGACCTGCAGTACCCCCAGGCGGTGGAGATCCTCCGCAGTCTCAAGGCCGTGGCCGCCCGCCAGGGCCTCACTTTTGGAGTCAAGCTCACCAACACCCTGGCCATGGCCAACCACAAAGGCTACCTGCCCGGCGAGGAGATCTACATGTCCGGCCGGGCCCTTTATCCCGTCACCCTGAGCCTATTCCGCAAGCTGATGGGGGAATTTCAAGGGGACCTTGTGGTCTCCTTCTCCGGCGGGGTGGACGCCCTCAACGTGGCCACGGTCCTTTCCTGCGGGGCACAAACGGTGACTGCCGCCTCCGACCTCCTCAAGCCCGGAGGGTATGGGCGGTTCCGCCAATGGCTGGAGAAGTTGGGGCGGGCCATGCGGGACCAGGGAGCCCGCTCCTTGGAGGAGTTCCGCCAGGACGCTCTCGTCAACCTGGACCGGGCCGTGGCCGAGGCCTTGGACGACCCCCGCTACAAAAAGGGCTACTTCCCCCGGGAGTTGCCCAAGACGGACCAGCCGCTGGAGATGTGGGACTGCGTGGCCGCCCCGTGCGTGGAGCGCTGTCCCGTCCACCAGGACGTTCCGGAGTACGCCTACTTTTTGGCCCGTGGGGAGTACGACCGGGCCTTGGCCGCGGTGCTCCGGGCCAACCCGATGCCAGGGGTTACGGGCTATGTCTGTCCGCATCCTTGTGAGGCCCGCTGCACGCGGACCAACTACGACCAGGCCGTGGCCATTCGCCTCCTCAAGCGGGTGGCCGTGGAGCGGGGGATGGCCCAGGGGCCAGGCCCCAAGCGGAGCCCGCGGCGGGTGGCCGTGGTCGGAGGGGGGCCGGCCGGCCTTAGCGCCGCCTACTTCCTGGCCCTGGCGGGCGCTCAGGTCACCGTGTTCGAGGCCCGGGGTTACCTCGGGGGCATGGTCAACCTCATCGCTCCCTTCCGCTTGCCCCCTGCGGTTTTGGAAGCCGACCTCCGGCGCATCGAAGAGCTCGGCGTGGAAGTGCGCCTGCACTCCCCCCTCCGCGAGCCCCCGGAAAGGCTTTTGGAACAGGGGTTCGAAGCCGTGTTTTTGGGCCACGGGTTTCCCCACGATGCCCCTTTGGGCATTCCCGGCGAGGAAGGCCCAGGTGTGCACGGAGCCCTGGAGTTTCTGTGGCGGTTCAAGGAAGGCCATCCGCCGCCGTTGGGGACCAGGGTCGTGGTCATTGGTGGAGGCAACACCGCCATCGAGGTGGCCCGCATCGCCCAGCGGTTGGTCCGCGCCCCGGTGACGCTTGTCTACCGCCGCAGCCGCGGGGAAATGCCCGCCGATCCGGAGGAGGTCAAGGCCCTGGTGGAAGAGGGCAATGCGGTAGTCGAACTGGCCTCGCCTGTGGAGTTTGTGTTTTCCGAGGACAGGTTAGTGGCGGTTCGCTTTCGGCGCAACCGTCTGGGCGAAAAGGGCCCTGACGGCCGACCTCAGCCCGTCCCCATCCCTGGCTCAGAGTTCGACCTCCCCGCGGACAGCGCGGTCGTGGCCATCGGCCAGCGGGCCGGAACCTCGTTTTTGGCCGGAAGCGCGGTGAAGGTGCTTCCGGACGGGCGCCTTGGGGCCGATCCCTTCACGGGCCAGGTGGCCGACGGCATCTACGCCGGCGGGGACGCGGTGCGCGGCCCGGCCTCGGTCGTAGAGGCCTTGGCCGATGGAAAACGCGCGGCCTGGGGTATCGCCAAGGCCCTGGGGCTCCAGCCCCGCCTCTGGGCCACCGCGACCTTCGCCCTGAGCGAGGACGAGCTTCTGCAAGCTAAGGAGGCGCGGACATGCAAGGAACCGCGGGTCGCTGCGCCGGACCTGCCTGTGCCCCAGCGGCAAGGTTTCGACCTGGTCGAACTTTCCCTTACAGGCCCAGAAGTGCGTAGCGAAGCCCAACGCTGCCTGCAGTGCGCGAGCTTCTGCGACAAGTGCGTGGAGGTCTGTCCCAACCGGGCCAACCAAAGCTTGCCCGTGGCCCCTGTGACCTGGCTGGTTCCGGTCCTGGGCTTGCGGGACGGCAGGCTGGAGGTTGTGGCCACCGAGGAGTTTGGTGTCCGCCAAGACCGCCAGATCCTCCACGTGGTGGACTTGTGCAACGAGTGCGGCAACTGCGGGACGTTTTGCGTGCACCAGGGCCGGCCCTACGTGGACAAGCCCCGCCTTCACCTCCGTCGGGCGGCCTTTGACCTCGACCCGGGCCGTGCGTTCTACATCGCTGGGGATACCATCTGGCGCCGGGAGAACGGAAAGGTCATGCGGCTCAAGCTAGGGGAAAAGGAGCTTGTGTTCGAGGACGAGAAGGCCGTGGTGAGGCTGAGCACAGACTTCCGCGTGCTTGAAGCTCAGGCCAAGCCGGGATGGGAAGGGCGTGAGTCGCTGAGGCCAGCTGCGGAAATGGCCCTGTTGATGCGGGTTGTTCGGGATCGACTACCCCAAGTGGTGGCGGCCATGGAGGAGAGCCATGGGTGAGCTATTGGGCCTGCGCTGCCTTACGTGCGGTCGGGATTACGACGCCTGGTCGGTGGACTACTTTTGTCCGCACTGCGGACCGGTGGCCGGGGCCCTCACCGTGGAGTACGAGTACCGTGTCTTGGCCCGCCGCTTGGGCCCGGCAAGCTTTGCCGACACCCGCAGAAACTCCCTTTGGCGCTACGACTCCCTTCTTCCTGTGAGCGGGGAGTACGCCGTGCCGTTGCGGGCGGGAGGAACGCCGATCTACGACTGCCCGACCCTGGCCAAGGAACTGGGCCTTGGGCGGTTGTGGGTGAAGGACGAATCTCAGCACCCCACGGCGTCGTGCAAGGACCGGGGCACGGCGGTTGCTGTTGCCGCGGCGCGGATGCTGGAGCGGGAAGCCGTGTGCTGCGCTTCCACCGGCAACGCCGCCACCTCCTTGGCCGGTTTCGCCGCCGCGGCGGGGTTCCCGTGCTTCATCTTTGTGCCCAAGAACGCGCCCCGGGCCAAGATCGCCCAGCTTTTGGCCTTCGGGGCCACGGTGTTTGCCGTGGACGGCACCTACGACCAGGCGAGCAGCCTGGCCCTTCGAGCTGCCGAGAAGTTCGGCTGGTACAACCGCAGCGATGGCCTGAACCCCATGGTTGTGGAGGGCAACAAGACCGCGGCCTTGGAGGTGTGGGAGGAGCTGCACGGCGAGGTGCCGGACTTCGCCCTGGTGGCCGTGGGCGACGGTTCGGTGATCGGCGGGATCTGCAAGGGCTTTTTGGAGTTGGGCAAGGTGGGGTTGAGCGGGAAAGTGCCCAAGGTGTACGGGGTCCAGGCCCAGGGGGCCGCGGCGGTGGCCCACGCCTTCGCCCGGTTCCAAGACGGCCGGCCCATCTTGCCCGCCGAGGAGCGGGCCGAGACCTTGGCGGACTCCATCCGCGTGGGCAAGCCCATGGATGCGCTCCGGGCCGTGCGCGCGGTAGCCGAAACCGGCGGAGGTTACGTCACCGTCAGCGACGAAGAAATCGTGGCTGGAGCCCAGGAGCTGGCCCGGCGGGTGGGCGTGTTCGCGGAGCCTTCCGGCGCGGCCCCGTTCGCCGGCCTCCTTCGCCTCTTGCGCGAAGGCACCGTCCCCGAGGGGGCCCGCGTGGTCCTGTTCATCACCGGATCCGGCCTCAAAGACCCCGAAGGCGCCCTGCGCGGCCTGCCCGAACCCACGGTCATTCCTCCCCAGCTCGAGGCCGTAGATGAAGTCCTGGGTGAGCGATAACTCAAATGGGACGGATTCTTCCTTACCGTGGCGCTCTCCTGCAAGGGGAAAGGAAGGTTTGCCGCAGGTCGGGGACGCGTTCCCT
>CAKZKH010000181.1 GCA_937122485.1 uncultured bacterium
GTGACCCCTGAGGGCGGGAAAGGAGGTGTGGATGCCCCCAAGCCAAAAAGGGCGAGCGGAGTTTCGGGGGCCTTTGGGTCCGGGACGGCTTGTGGGATCCGCCTTGAGTGCAAGGGAACTAGGGTTCTTGCGGATGGGCTTTCCCCCGGGTCTTCGCCGGTTCCGAGGTCTAAAATACAGACTCAAGGGGGTAACAAGACAATGAAGAAGAGCTTTGTGCTTTTCGCGGCGGCCCTTCTCGTGGCCTTCGCGGCGCCGGCCTTCGCGGCCAACCCGTTCATGGACGTTCCCATGAACCACTGGGCTTACGATGCGGTGAGCCAGCTGGCCTCCAAGGGGGTCATCTCCGGCTATCCCGACGGCTCCTACAAGGGCGGTCAGCCCGCCACCCGCTACGAGATGGCGTCCATAGTTGCCCGGGCCCTTGCCAAGGTGGACCTTGACAAGGCCAGCAAGCAGGACGTGGAGATGCTGAAGAAGCTGGTTGTGGAGTTCAAGGACGAGCTGGACGCCCTGGGTGTGAAGGTTGACAAGCTGGACAGCCGGGTGGCGGTGCTCGAGAAGGACCTGGGGGGCTGGAGCCTCGCCGGTGAGTTCCGCTTCGATGCCAAGTTCCAGAACGAGGACGATGGCTATTACGGTGTGGACGGCAAGGCGGACTTTAACCTTAACCGTTACCGCATTTGGATCAGGAAGCGGATCAACGAGACCACCAGCTTCACCGCCCGTCTGGGCCGCAAGGCTGATGGCGCCACCGATCTGGTGAAGTGGGACTACTACTACGTGACCACCAAGTTGCCCTACGACATCACCATGACCGCTGGTCTGCAGAACATCGACTGGGAGGACGAGAGGGGCCTCTATGTGGACAACGAGGCCTTCGTGGGCGACTGGGACCTCAAGGGCTTCCGGTTCCAGAAGAGCTTCGGGATGGTGGACTTCGATGCCTTCGTGAGCCACCTGGACGATGGCACCGCTTCCGTGGACGAGTACTTCATGTACGGCGCCCGGCTGGACTTCAACTTCAACGAGCAGTTCCGCCTGGGGCTCAGCGGCGTGTGGAACAGTTACGACTATGAGCAGTCCCGAAGGAGAGACAGCGTGGGGGTGAGCGACACCTACGGGGCCGACATGGAGTTCAAGTTCAACCCCTCCGTGTCCCTGAAGGGCGCCTACTACAAGCAGAACCTGTGGGAGAAGACCGCCGGTACCCTGGCTAACGACTCCCCGGTGGCCTATAAGGCGATCCTGGACGTGAAGCAGGACCTGCTCAAGTTCACCAGCCTGTGGCTCGAGTACGCAAAGAT
>CAKZKH010000182.1 GCA_937122485.1 uncultured bacterium
ACGGCGTTGACCGTCCCCACAAACCCCACCACCACCAAAGGGATCCAACCCCAGGAAGGGATGGAGCCCAAGGGGAGGCTGTCGGGCCAGAAGGGGATTCGCAGTTCGAGGTTGCCCATCCGGGGGACCACCAAGCACAGAAGGACGCCCAACAGAATCTGCACCAGAAGCGTCTGGTGGGGAAAGAAGCCTACCGAAGCCCGGCGCCGTTGGGACCGGAGGTCGTCCACCAGACCCACAACAGCCCCGGCTGCGGTGGACGCCAGCACAAACCCCCACGTCCAGGGGAGAGATCCCCTCAGCACGGCCAGGATTGCGGTCCCCAAGGCCGTCCAGGCAAGGACGATCAACCCACCCATGGTGGGGGTGCCTTCCTTCGTTTTGTGTTCGGCCGGTCCTTCGGGCCGGATATGCTGTCCCCACCGAACTCGTCGCGCATAGAGGGCACTTGCCCAACCCACCAGGGGAAGGGCAAGGAGGGCGAGAACGAGACCCTCCCTCAATCCTTCCATCGCCACTTTCCCTCCCCTTGGAGGAGGGCAACTCGGACCCTCTCGGGCGGAGTTCCCTTGAGCACGGCGCACACAGCCCGCCAGAGCTCAGTGCCCTCAAGGAGGAGGAACTTCTGTTCCCGGGCGCTTCGTTCGACGGGCTCAGACCAGGTCCAGCCGCGGCGCCGGGGGTCCAGGCGGGGCTCCACCACCCCCAGGAGGGCCCCCCGGGCATCCCTGCGCTCCTCACTGCGGACGCGATCCAGCTCCACAAGGAGGGCTCGGTGCTCCGCCGGTCCAATGGGTTCATGCGGGGAGAGTGCCACCCGGACCAGGAGTTCCCCTTCCTCACAGGTGGCCAGGAGGAATCGGGGAGTTCGCTCAGAGCAGGAAAACCCCAGTTGGGTCAGGGCCTTTTTCGCCGAGACGCGAAGGCCTTGGGTTCCCCGGGGATACAGGAGGCCCTGGTAGGCCTCGTATTCCACCTGAGCTTGCCGAAGGCTAGCAACGCGACGGTGGAGGTCCTGTCGAGCTGATTCCAGTTGTTGCTGGGCTTGCCGCAGCTTGTCTTCCCCGGGGAGGATGTAGTGCGCGAGCCAATCGGGCGCCGTGGGCCCAAGCGGACTTGCCGTGAGTTCGGCGAGAGCCCCGGCCAACAGGCGCCAGCCCTCCGCGGGGTCGGCACCGGGGAAAGCGGGGAGGAACACGATGTGCCCGGACCCCACCGGGAGCTGAAAAGCCACCACGTCCCCTACCCGGTTTTGGGCCAAGACCCGGCCAAACGCGGGGAGAGGAACGCCCAGGGTTGGGACCAGACATGCTTCGTACCCCCGGCTGGCGAACTCCGCGAGGTAGGTGAAGAAAGGACTGTCTTCGTCCACCGTGGGGATGTCTCGACCCCGGCGGGGTAGGAAACGCAACCCCTGGGGCAGGCTGAGGTGGTAGGGGTTGGCCACAAGGGAGGCTCGGGGAAGAAAGTCGTAGCGTCCGAGGCGCCGCGGGGGGGTTCCCCCGATCTCCAAAGGTTCGCCCGGGGGGCGGACTCGAACCACCAAGGTTCCCCCGACGCGAAGGAGGAGGTCCTCGACTTCCGTCCTCCGGGTAAGGAGCAAGTTCTCCAGAGCTTTGGAAAAACCGTGGTCCCTTCCTGGGTACACCCGCCACGTGCCGTCCGGCTCCAGGAGGGCTTGGCCCTGCCACAGGCCGTCCACGGCCTGGGGGTCCACGAGGACTGCGTCAAAGCTCGCGAAGGAGTCGGCGTAAGGGAAATCCCCGGCCAGAACATCGGGTCCGGACAGTTCCCAACCTACCGCGAGGGCGCGCACGGCTGGGATTCTACGGATCCCTCCCAATCCCGCCAGAATCGAGCACGGGCGGGCGTCCCTTCCGGGCGTTCGTCGCCTCGGACACGGGCTCGAAGTCAAAATTCGCTTCCAGGGCTTGCGATGGGCAGGAGCGGACGCAGGTCCAACACCGGAGGCATTGCTCGTGCAAGGTCCCTTCCCCTGTGTTCAAGCCTCGGTAAGGTTGCAGGCCGATCGGGCACACTCGCCCGCACAACCCGCACCGAGAGCATGCTCCCCCTGCGCGCCAGCTCAGCCGTCGGTCGGTTCGCCGGGTAAGGCCCAAACGCAACCCCAGGCGGTACAGCACTTCCTGAATGGTTCCCATGGGGCAGAAGGCGCACCAAGCGCGTGGATTCAGGGTGAGGGCCAACAGGGTTCCCACGGCCGTGGGAAAGACAAGGTACTGGAAGACGAACGCCCGGCCCAATCGTTCCCACAGCCCCCAATCCAACCCGGGCCTGAACACCCCATACAGCCTCCAGCCCAGCATGGCCATGAACCAGGCGAAGAACCCCCACCGGAAAGCCGGGGAGCTCAGGAACCTGGGGATGTTGCGATTTGCTGAGAAACGCACCAGAAGGAGATCGAACAAACTCCCGTGAGGGCAGACCTGCCCGCACCACGCCTTGCCCCGGAACAGGGCGGAGATCACCAACGCGGCCATGATGACCAACACGCCCAGGCCCAGCCAAGGATAGACCAAGCCGCCGAAAGCAATAACTGGGACAGCTAGCCAACTCAGTCTTTTGATCGGAGTGGACGCTCGGGAAACGCAACGGCTGAGCAAGTGCAAGTTTCCTCCTCTTTGTTAACTGGGGGGTTCGACAAGGTCCACGGCCAAGGCCCATGGAGGAGGCAGGGGGGTCAGCCTACGATCTTGTACACCGCGTCGCCTTCGTGGACCCTGCCCGTCACCTGAATGGCCACCACATCGCCGGGCTTGGCCTGGCTGAGGGCCTTGTGCTCCACCTGCATGGACTCCACCCGCTGGGAGAAGTCGGTGTTGCGACCCTTGAACCGTACCACGTCACCAACCTTGACGGGGTCGGTGAGGGAAACCACGGCGACCCCGATGCGGCCAAAGTAATGGGTGACTTTCCCAATGCGGATCTCCTCCATGCAGATCACCTCCATGGTCCCTGGATCATACCCCGAGAACCCGGGCCCTGGGAGACCCTTGTCTCTTCCTGCCCATCCAAACGGACCTATCTGCGGCTGGGGGTCACCACGTACCGGCCCAGCACCGGGAAGAGCACCATCGCCAACCCCGCAAACCCGGCCACGATGGCGGCGAAACTCCACGCCCTCATGTCCACTAGGCCTGTAACGTACCGCATCCCCTCGACAAGGTAGGTTAGGGGAAACACCCGGCTCAAGGTCCGCAGGAACTTGGGCATGAGCTCCACGGGGATGTACACGCCGGAGAGGAACAGCATGACCTGGGCCAGGATGCTGGCCACGGCGCTGGCGCTTCCCGGCCGATGCACAAACAGGGCGATCACCGTCCCCAAGGCCATGGCCCCCAGGGTCCCCACGATCACCAGCAAGACGTACAAGGGCCACTGGATCACGAACTGGACGCGGAACATGGCCACGGCCAGGCCCAGGGTCATCAGGGTTGAGGCAAAGGAAAGGGCCAGCCGGGCCAGGGCGATGCTCACCAGAAGGGCCCACGGGCGCATGGGTGTGACCAGCATCCTGTCCAGAAGGCGCCGCTCTTTCATGTAGGCGATCCGCCCGGCCACCGCGTACAGGCCCGCCGAAAACAAGGAAAAGGCCATCACGCCGGGAATGATCATGTTGAACCAGCCGGTGATAACTTCCCCACCCACGTGCTGCCGCCTCACCCCCACCACGGGAAACAGGCCCTGACGTTCGAGGTTGAACTCCACAGCCAAAGAGCGGGCCAGCGCCTCCAAAGCGTAGTTTTCCTGAACCCTTCCCGGGTCCAGCACAAAGAGGAGCGTAGCCCCATCCCAGACCAGGCCGGCCTCCAGCTTCCGCTGCACCAGGGCCTGTTCTAGCTCTGCTCTGGTGGCGTAGTCTTCCCCCCGGAGCCCGGCCGTTCGAGCGAGAACTCTGTCCAGGACCGTTCGGTCGGCCGGGCCTTCCACCACCAGGCCCAGGCGGGCTGCGCGCGGCCCTCCCGGGTCCGACCCTCCGCCCCAGATGAACCCGAACACCACCACAAACAGAAGGGGGAAGAACAGGGTGAAGAAAAAAGTCAGGCGATCGCGGCGAAGCAGTACAAACTGGGCCTTCACCAAACCGAAGAAAGCCTTCATCGCTCCACGTCCCACCGCAGCCGCCAGGCGGCGACCGCCACGCAGACCACAAGCCAGGCCAAGGGCACAAGGAAGCTCAACCCTCGGGCGTACATGGCCTGTCCTACGCCCAACGC
>CAKZKH010000183.1 GCA_937122485.1 uncultured bacterium
GGGCGAGCCCCGAACACCCGGAGGATCGCGTCGATGGGGACACCCACTTCGACGTCGATCTTGCCCTCAAGGGTCGATCCTTTCAGGGTGGCTGACGCCCTGGACGCCAACGAGCCCGACGGCAACCTCCACTGGAGCTGATTGGCTAGGGACAGGCGCGCCTCGCGGGGCCTCCAGGTGAGCGTTACGCTGTCCCGCCAGGGTTGCCTTGCCGGTTCGATGGCCAGGCGAAGGACCACCTCGTCCGTCTCCGTGAGTTGATCCGGGTACCGGGGGTGGGTGAGAAGGGTTGCCGTCCGGTCCCACCGCAGCGAAGGCCGCACCCCGCCCCACCCGGAGTGATCCCATCCCACGGAGAGCCCGAAGGTGCGCTCGAGGCGTTCGGTGGCGGGTCGGTAGCTCTGCCCACCAGTTAGGGACAGGGAAAGCGTGGCCGGGCCTTGCACCAACGTGGCCGAAAGGGTCCCATTGAGCCGGTCCTCACCCGACCCGCTGCGCCAGGCGACGTTCAGCCTCGGGGCTATCTCCACACGCTGGGCTTGCCAGGTGGGGAGGCGAAGGGCGGCTTGAACCAGGCGCTCCCCCGTCCAGCGGTCCGCGGCCAGGGTGTGCCGCAACGTCTCCTGCCAGCTCGCTGTCCAGGTGACCTTCTGGGCGCTCGAACTCCAGGAGGCCGAGAGGACGAAAACCTCGTCTCCCGGGGCTCCCCGGGTCCGGAACGGCCGCGACCAGCTCCCTTCGAAGGTCCAGTCCGGTACGGGACGCCACCTCACGTAGGCTCGGCCATCTCCTCCCAGGAAGAACGCAGGGTAGGTCAGGTTGCCTGCGCCACTTAAGCTCCAAGAGAAAGTCTGTGTGGAGTCGGAGAGACCAACCCTCCAGGCCGACTCCAGCTTGCTCCAATTCCACAAACCATCTCCACTCAGGCTGGGGGTGAGGGAGATGGAGAAGGTGGGGCTTCCCGTCCACCGGGCCTCGAGTCCCCCCACGACCTTGCTTGAGGCACGGCTCGTTAGGTCCCGCACGTCCCAACGCAGGCGGAGGTCCAGGGCCAAAGCGCCGGAGGCCAAGCTCCCGGAAATGCCCAGGCCGTGGCTGTCGCTCCGCCCGGCCCGGCCAATTTCCTCGTAGCCCGGCAGCCGGGAAAAGGCCGAAATCTGCCACTTCCAATCCCCAAACGTTCGAGCCAACGTCAGGCTGCCGCTGAGGCCCACGCGGCTGTGCTCGGCAGCAGGGATGTCCCGGAAGCTCCCCGTGTCCCGACCGTCGATCTTCGTCTGTCGAGGTTCAAAGGTTTCCACCCGAGCGCCCACCCGCCAGAGGCGGACTTGGAAGTTCTCGTCGGCTTCGCCGCCGGCCCACACGGTTTCTCCTGCGGCCCCCACCGCGGTCACCTTGCCCCGAACCGCCGGATCCCCCTTGCCTTCCCGACGGAGACCATCGTCCGTAGCCCACCACAGGAGATCCTCCTGCAGGGCGAGCGCATAGACGGGTCTTCCGGAGTCCACCCAGCCCACCTGAGCTTGGTCGCGGAGCACGTGAATGCCTTGGTCCGTGGCCACGAGCACGTCCTTGCCTCGGCCGGTGAGGGCCCACACTTTGGTGTTCACCTCGGGGATGGCTCTCCAGCTCTCACCGGCGAAAAACCACAGGCCCTGGTCCGTGCCCAGGTAGAGGCCGCCATCGCCAGCCCAGAGGTCAGTGGGGCGCACTCCCTCCTCGGGCAAGGGAATCCGGCGCCAGTCCTTGGGGCTTTGCACCTGCCCCAGCCCCAGCGAGACCACTTCCTCCTCCGTGGCCAGCCAAAGCTGGCCTTGGCCCAGGGCCAAGGCAAGGATCGATTTCCCACGGATTCGGTTCTCCAGGAGGCGCTCCTTGTTCCAGTCTTCTGGGTACAACCGGAACCAGTTGCGCACCCGGTCAAAGGGCTTGGACCCCTCGAGTTGGATCAAGGTCAGCCCGGCTTCTGTCCCCACAAGGAGGAGGTCGGGCAACGGAAGGATAGTCCGGGCGGCCCGGCCACTCAGGCCTTGAGCTGCCCCGTACCCTGCAAAGGTCCCATCTTTGTACACCGTGAGGCCGTTCTGGTGGGCAAAGACCACGTATTCCCCGTCCGCGGCCCGCACACCAGCCACGTCGTTGATCCGGTTTGGCAGAGGGACTCGGGCGTTGTCGTCGCTTGGGAACACGTTCTCCGATCCCCCTAGGTTCAAGCGGTAGTCCCAGCCCGCCACTTGCCCAAGAAGGGACAGGGTGGCGATGGTGTGGGTATTGGGCATGGTCCGGGAGGTGGGCCCGGGTTGGCCAAGGTCCATGGCGCGGTAGACTCCCAGGCGCAGGCCATCCCAGCCGGCCACGGTTAGCTCCAGGCCCAGGAAGTACCGCTCGTACTCCGTGGGCACACCAAGGGCTCCCCGCTGGCGCTCAAAGTCCACCTGCAACACGTCCTCAGGGGACAAGCTGGGGAACAGGAGAAGAAGGCCGGCCTCGTAGTCAATGGTGTAGTCCACCTCGCGCGCAAGCAGCTTTCCGTTCAGGTACACCCGCTCCGACCCGGGGACCACAGACAACCCCAGGCCGAACGAGATCCCCTCCCGCTTGTAGGCGAACTTCACGGACAGGGCGGCGCCTGGACGGAAGAACGTCTCAGGGAAGTTGATCTCCAAGATGCCTGGGCCGGAGTGGAGCCTCCAGCGAAAGTCGGCCACCGCGGGGTCTGTGGAGGGCACGGAATCCGCTTGCCCAGGCAGCTTGAATGCAAGCTCCAGGGAGTCTTCCAGGACGTCCCGCTCCCCCAAGGCCAAGAACCTCCGGAACAGGGGTTCACTCAAGGGGTAGAAGTCCTCGTCCACCTTGATCCCCGCGAACTGAGCCAGTTTCGACAGAAATTGAACGTCGAGGTCGCTTTCCTCACTGAAGGGATAGCTCTTCCGGTCCTTGCCGGTGAGTCCTTCCTTCCGGTTGTACTCGTCGATGCGGTCCTGGAGGTGCTGACGGAGGAGAACGCGGGGTGCCGCCCGCAGGGCAAGGGCCTGCGGTTCGCTCTCGATGACCAAGTACTGTCCCTCGCGCAGTTCCACCACGAGCGAGGCGCGAAGGGTTTCTTCCAGGTAACCAAGGCCCCAGTCGGTGAGGAAACTCCACAGCTCCGCGCTGTCCTTGAACGCCAGCGCTACCTTGGACAGGCCCTCCACGAACGTCCGGGCCAGGGTCCAATGGGCCAAGCCCTCCAGGGCAAGGGGGTAGGGAGCCGGTCGCCACGGCTGCTCGGGATCCTCGAAGGTGAACGTAACTTCAGCTAGTCCGCGCTCTCCCCGGAACACGCGCGACTCGGACACGCCCTCCAGCCGCGCGAGCAAGCCGCGCACAGCAAATCCATCTCCAACGTACTCCCCCCGAGCGCCCAACACCCGCTTGTTGTACACCCCCAGCACGTCGCCCTCAGCGCCCACCACGAACCGACCCAGCTCCCCTTTCCACGGGGCCTTGTCCACAAGGACCACGAACTCCTGGAATCCTGGACCCAGCTGGTCGTTGAAGCTGGCCTTGAGGGTGAGGAAGTCTAGGGCCTTGCCTTCGATCTCAGCCCGCAAAGTCTGGTGCAGGACAAGCTGGTCTGGAGGGAGCTTCTCCCCGGACAGCAAGCCGGGCGAACCCAGGCCCAGTCGGAGGGTCCACGTTTTCTCCCCGCTCACGTTGAGCGTGAAGCTCGGCGTTTGAGGTTTTTCTTGGCCCAACACCGAGGCTCCAAGGACCAAAACAATGGCGATGGCGGCGAAATTTTTCATTCGAACCTCACAGCTAAGGATACGCGAAAGGAAGGGGGCAGGATGCTGTGCAGTCCATAGCCCCAGTCCAGGCGGAAAAGGGCCCAGGTGACCGAGCCCCCGACGAGCAGGGTGTCCGGCCGAAGCCCCACGCGCAAGGCCACCGGACCTACCGCAACCTCCCCGGCCACAGCCCATGTCCAGGTCCCGGCCAGAACGTCTTGGAGCCCGAAGGCCAGGACACCGGACCAAGGGTCCGCTGTCCACGGCCAGGCTAGGCCTAGGGCAAGGTCCCTCGGCCAATCCTCTCCAGGGAAACAGGGGGAAGAAATCACACTCTTGCTCACCAGGCCCAGAGCCAAGGGGCCGGACCAGAGGAGACCCAGATCCAAGCTCCAGCCCAGGCCCTTCACTGGGGCCACGGGGCGCAGCACCCGCGCCTGCACGCCTAACCCGAAGTTGCCCAAGGTGAG
>CAKZKH010000184.1 GCA_937122485.1 uncultured bacterium
GCTTCCTTGGGGAGAGCAGTGCGGGGGGCAACCCCCGCGGCGAAAAGCACCAGGTCGCAGGGGAAGTTTTGGCCGTTGGTGAACTGTACGGCGCTGACTTTCCCCTCCCCGAGGATTTGCTCACAGCAGGCCTCGGTTTGCACGTCCAGGCCCTGTTCTTGAAGGATGCCGGCCAGGACCTCGCCGCCGGGCTGGTCCATCTGCCGGCTAAGGAGCCAAGGCCCGCGCTCAAAGATCCCCACCTCCAGGCCCAGGTCGTGGAGGGCCCGGCCGGCCTCGATCCCGAGCCATCCTCCCCCGAGCACGGCCGCCCGCCGCGCTCCTTGGGCATAGGTCCGGATGCGCTCCACGTCCGCGGCGGTGCGCAAGACAAACACCCCTTGGTTCTCCTTGCCGGGGACTTCCGGGATCACGGCCTGGGCGCCCAGGGCGAGGAGAAGCCGGTCGTAGGGGAGTACCTCGCCGCTCGCCAAGGTCACCGTGCGCTGGGAGGGGTTGAGTTCTACGGCCACGTGGCCTGCCCTGTACTGGACGCCCTGTTTGGCGTACCAGGCAGGGGGGAAGGGGGTGATTTGCTCCAGGCTTTTGCGGCCGGCCAGAAGGTCGATGAGCCCTGGCCGGAGGTAGTAGAAGACAGGTTCGGCTTCAACAACCGTAAGCGAGGCGTGAGGGGCTAGGGATCGGAGGCGCTGGGCCGCGGTGACGCCGGCGATCCCACCGCCGAGGAGGACAAACTTCATCTAGATGGGCTCGAACATGTCCTTGGGGGCCCCGCATTCGGGGCAGGTCCAGTCCTCGGGCAGGTCTTCAAACAGCGTGCCGGGCCGCACGCCCTGAGTCGGATCGCCTTTGGCCGGATCGTAGATCCAGCCGCACACGGTGCATTCCCACTTCTGCACGTCGGCCTCCTTTGAGTTCGGGCCATTATAGCGAGGTCCTCTGCAGCCGAGAAAAACGGCGCCCCGCTTCAGAGGGGCAAGTACAGCAGGATCGCGATCAACCCGAACAAGGCCTCGAACCCGATGAGCACCAGCACAAGCGACCGCTCGGAAAGCCCTCTGGTGAGCTTGAGCACGGCCTGGGCCAGGCCCACCGGGCCATGGCTTGGGCAGCGGAGCTTCCCGTCGGGCCCCAGCTCACCCCACCAGCCGCTGGAAGGGAAGCGGTGGGTAGCTTTGATGAGGAAATCCAGAGCGTAGGGAATGATCAGGACAACGCCGGCCAGCTCGAAGTTTCCCACAATGCAGGCCGAAGCGAGGATCGCCCCGATGGCCAGGGTCCCCACATCCCCCACGAAAATCCTGGCGGGGTACCAGTTGAAGGGAAGAACCCCCAGGCAAGCTCCAATGCCCGCCAAGAGCATGACCAAGGCCGTGGTTTGCCCGAGGTGGGCGGCGACGACGGCCAAAGCGCCCATGGCCACAACCCCCATCCCCAGCTCGAGTCCGTTGAACCCCGCAAGCATGTTCACCGCATTGGCCGCGCCGGTGACGGCTGCGGGGACGAGGAAAAGCGGATAGAAAAGGCCGAACTCAACTTTCCCGATCCAGGGCAGCACCATCGCGGTCTCTCCGGCGCGAATGGCCACCAAAGGCAGCGCGGCCACCACGGGAAGCAGGGCTTTGACCGACTGGGGAATGCCCAAAAGGTCGTCGGCGATGCCCACAAGCGCGGTGAGGAGGACCGTGGCCAAGACGGCCAGAAGCCGGGTGAAGTCCAGGGGAAGAAGGTGGGGGGAAAAGGCCTCGAGGGCGATGGCCAAAAGGACCCCGGCGCCAAAGCCGACCACCAGGGCCAGGCCCCCCATCTCCGCTACCTCCGGCCTCCCCGGTTTGTGCACGTCTTTCCCGAGCATGCCGACCTTCCGCAGGTAGGGAATAAGGGCGGCGGTAACTCCTGCCCCCACGGCGCAAGAGACCAGAGCAACGAGCCAAATCATCTAACCC
>CAKZKH010000185.1 GCA_937122485.1 uncultured bacterium
CGTGGGCGTGGCCCCCCTGCCCTTGATTGAGGGCAAGCAGCCTGGGGTGTTCGTGGGCGTGCAGGGTGTGATGGTCTCAGCCTTCTCTCCGAACCTGCCCTTGGTGTACGACTTCTTGTTCTACTACTTTGCGACCACGGACACGCAGCTGGCGCTGTACGAGAGGGACCCGCGGATTCCCGCGTTCTTGCCGGCCTACGCTCGGGTCGCGGCGGACCCGATTTTGCAGGGGTTTGCGGAGTCGGTGTCCCGGGGCGTACCGATGCCCAACATCCCGGAGATGAGTGCGGTGTGGGGTGCTTGGTACGACGCCATGGCCCTCATCGGCGAGCAGAAGCTCGAGCCCAAGGACGCCCTCAAGCAGGCCGCCGACAGCATCCGCGCTATCCTCAAATGCAAGTAGGGTAGGCAGGTTGGGAAAGACAGGGGGCGGGGCTTCCTCCCCGCCCTCTTTCCTTGCTATCCTTGGGGGGCTATGACCCAAGGACCACGGTGGTCCGTGTACTACCTCAAACTCGGGGCCTTGGCCCTCTTCGACGCTCTGGTGGTCTACTGGTGTGTTCTTTTGGCTTGGGACGGGCAGTGGCTTTTCCTGGGCCTTACCGCAGCTGGGGTCTTACTTCTCAACGTCCTGGTTCTTTCCCGCCGCGCTTACCCCCTGCGCTACCTCGCCCCCGGCCTTGTGTTCCTGGGGTTCATGGTCGTCTACCCCATGGCCTACACGATTTACATTTCCTTCACCAACTACGCTACAGGGTATATCTTGCCCAAAACCGAGGTGATCCGGCTTCTTTCGGAGCGAGACTTCCCACCTTCCCCGCCCGTGCGATACCCGTTTACCGGCTACGGGGCCCCAGGGTCCCTCTACGCCCTGTACCTCCGGGGGGAGGACCAGGCCTACGTGGTGTTCCCCGATGGGCGGCAAAGCTCGGCCGCGAACCACGTGGTAGAGGACGTGGACGGCGATGGAATCCCCGAGGCCTTGGACGGCCGCCCCCGCTTGGCCCTGGGCGACCTTTTGCCCTTGGTGGCCCAACTGCAAACGCTGCGCATCCCCTACGAGGGGGGCTGGCTCAAACTGGCTACGTTGCGGGAATTCGGCCTCTATTTCCCCCAGTACACCTACGACCCCGCCACCGACACCCTCCAGGACAACCGCACGGGAAAGACCTACCGCCCCCAAAATGGGAGGTTCACCGCCGAGGATGGCGAGGCCCTGGATCCGGGGTGGACGGAATTCGTGGGTCTCACCAACTACGTGCGCTTCATCCGCGATCCCTTGTACCATCGGGCGTTTGTGCGGGTGTTTGCGTGGACCGTCTTGTGGTCCATTTTCTCCGTGGTGTTCAGCTTTGCGCTCGGGCTGGCCCTGGCCATCCTCCTCAACGACCGCGGGCTCAGGCTGCGCAAGCTTTACCGGTCGCTTCTCATCGTTCCTTATGCTCTGCCGGCCTTCATCTCCGTCCTGATCTGGCGGGCGTTTTACAACGTGGAGCTGGGCTTATTTAACCAGACGCTATTTGCCTGGTTTGGGATCAAGGTTCCTTGGCTGGCGAACGCCTTTTGGGCCCGGTTCTCCATCATCCTGACCAACGTCTGGCTCACTTACCCCTACATGATGCTGGTGAGCCTGGGGGCCCTGCAGTCCATCCCTGGGGAAGTGTACGAGGCAGCCAAGGTGGACGGAGCCGGAGGCTGGCAGCGGTTCACAAAAGTCACGTTTCCCCTTCTTATGGTTTCCGTGGCCCCACTCCTCATCGGCTCGTTTGCCTTCACGTTCAACAACTTCACCTTGGTGTGGCTGTTGACCAAGGGGGAGCCGGTGGTGGAAATTGGGTCCCGTGCCGGGGCCACCGACATCCTCCTCTCCTACGCGTACAAGCTGGCGTTTGAGGGGGCGCGGGGGAACGAGTGGTCCATGGCCTCAGCCCTGGCCGTGGTGATCTTTGTCATCGTGATTCTCATCTCCGGGATCAGTTTTGCCCGCACGCGGGCCTTGGAAGAGGTGTCCCGTGGCCTATAGAGGACCGGACTTCTGGGCTCGCCGACTGGTCCGCAACTTCCTGGCCTGGGTGGCCATCGCCTTCGCCCTCTTCCCTGCTCTTTTCGTACTGGGAACCTCGTTAAACCCCTCCAACAACCTGAGCACCACGAGGATGATCCCCACCAACCCTACCGCTGTGCATTACGTGACCCTTGTCCGCGACTATCCGTTCCTCATTTGGTTGGTGAACACGATCAAGGTGGCGGGGATTACTTCGGTGGGCACGGTGTTCCTCTGCGCTCTGGGGGCCTATGCCTTTTCTCGGTTTCGGTTCCGCGGCCGCCGCACCGGACTGTTGACGCTGCTTTTGGTGCAGATGTTCCCCCAAACCCTGGGCATGGTGGCCATCTTCCTTTTGCTCAACAGCCTGGGCAAGTACTTCCCCTGGCTGGGGCTCAACACCCATCCTGGGCTGATCTTCGTGTACCTGGGCGGGGCCATGGGGTTCAACACCTGGTTCATGAAGGGGTACTTTGACACCATCCCTCGGTCCTTGGAGGAGTCGGCGTTGGTGGATGGGGCCACGCCGTTCATGGCCTTCTGGCGCATCGTCTTGCCCCTGGCCCGCCCCATCCTGGCGGTGGTCCTGGTGATCCAGTTCATCGGCGTGTACTCCGAGTACCTCCTGGCCTCCATCCTTCTCAAAGGGGAGCGGGTCTATACCCTCGCCGTGGGGCTTCGCCTGTTCTTGGGCGATAACTACCGGGACCGGTGGGGGATGTTTGCCGCTGGAGCGGTGCTCGGGGCTCTTCTCATCCTCGCGGTGTTCTACTCCCTCCAGTCCCTCATCGTGTCTGGACTTACCGGGGGCGCGGTCAAGGAGTAGAGGGGCACCCTCACAAACGCAGCGCCCGGGCTAGGTTGATCATCTCCACCAAGGCCTCGGCAGCCTGGGCGCCCTTGTTGCCCACCTTTCCTCCCGCCCGCTCCAGGGCCTGGTCCTGGGTCTCGGCGGTGATCACCCCAAACGCCACCGGCACGGGAAGCTCAAGGTTGAGGTGGGCCAGGGCCTTGGCCACCTCGGCGGCGATGTACTCGAAGTGGGGCGTGGCCCCGCGAACCACGGCCCCCAACGCCACCACCCCGTCCACGTGGCCCGACTGCCCCAACACCTTCACCGCCCGCCCGAGCTCAAACGCCCCGGGTACCCATACCACAACCAGGTCGTCTTGTTCCACCCCCAAACGAATCAGGCGGTCCTTGGCCCCTTCCAACAGCTCGCGCGTGATCAAAGCGTTGAACCGGGACACCACCAGCCCGATGCGCAACCCCTTCCCGTCCAGTCTTCCCTCGTGGATGGTCATGATGCCTCCTCAAATCCTCTCCAGCTGATGGCCCAGCTTTTCCTTCTTGGCCTGGAGGTACCGCAGGTTGTGGGGGTTGGGTTCCACCTCCAAAGGAAGACGTTCCACGATCTCCAGGCCGTACCCGGAAAGCCCCACGACCTTGCGGGGGTTGTTGGTCAACAGGCGAATGCGTTGCACCCCCAGGTCGACGAGGATTTGCGCCCCAATCCCGTATTCCCGCAGGTCCGGTGGGTACCCCAGCTTCAGGTTGGCCTCCACCGTGTCCAAACCTTGGTCCTGAAGGTGGTAGGCGCAGACCTTGCTGAGGAGCCCAATTCCCCGGCCCTCCTGGCGCATGTACAACACCACACCCTTGCCGGCCTTGTCCACAGCCTCCATGGCCGCATGCAGTTGATCCCCGCAGTCGCAGCGGAGGGAACCCAAGGCGTCCCCGGTGAGGCACTCCGAGTGAACCCGCACCAAAACGGGCTCCTCGGGCGAGAGCTCCCCCTTGACCAGGGCCAGGTGCTCCTGGCCGGTTAGGCGGTCCTTGTAGGTCAACACGCGGAAGTGACCCCACCGGGTGGGCAGCTCGGCCTCGCAAACTTTCTCCACCAGCTTCTCCCTCCGCTTGCGCCAAGCGATGAGGTCGGCGATGGTGAGGATGGGGAGGTTGTGGCGGTGGGCGAACTGGGCGAGGTCGGAGAGCCTAGCCATGCTGCCGTCCTCGTTCATGATCTCGCAGATCACGCCCACAGGCTCCAGCCCGGCCAGGCGACACAGGTCCACCGCGGCCTCGGTGTGCCCAGCCCGGCGTAGGACCCCGCCCTCCTGCGCGACCAAGGGGAACACGTGCCCCGGCCGCACCAGGTCTTCCGGGCCTGAACGGGGATCCGCCAGGACCTGAATGGTGCGAGCCCGGTCGTGGGCGGAAATGCCGGTGGTGATCCCCCTGCGGGCGTCCACGGATACCGTGAACGCCGTCTCATGGCTGTCCTGGGGAGGTTCGACCATGGGGGGAAGGTCCAGACGCTCTGCCCAACTGCGGGGCAGGGGCACGCACAGCAGTCCACGCCCCTCCTTGAGCATGAAGTTCACCGCCTCCGGGGTAACCTTCTGGGCGGCCAACACCAAGTCCCCTTCGTTCTCCCGGTCTTCGTCGTCCACCACAATAAGCATGCGCCCGGCCCGCAGGGCCTCCAGGGCCTGTTCCACCGTGGCAAATTTCACCGCTCTCTCCATTTCCGCACGTACTTGGCCAGGATATCGAACTCCAAATTTACCCGATCTCCCACCCGACGGGTCTGGAGGTTCGTGTGCTCCCAGGTGTACGGCACAACCGCACACCGAAATGATCCTTCCCCCACTGCGAACGGCGTCAGGCTGATCCCATCCACACCTATGCTCCCCTTGTCGACGACAAGCTCGCCAAAGCGCGGGTCGAACTCCACACCCAACAGCGTCTCCCCAGCCCGCCGCTCGAGGAGCGCCACCTTCCCCACGGTGTCCACGTGCCCAAGAAGCAGGTGCCCACCGAGTTCCTCCCCCACCCGGAGTGCGGGCTCGAGGTTGACCCGGCTGCCGACCCTCAGCTCTCCTAGGGCTGTTCTGGAAAGCGTCTCCTTGGAAAGGTCCATGGTCAGGAGCCGCCCTTGACGCCCGGTTACCGTGAGGCACACCCCATTGACGGCCAGGCTGGCCCCCAGTTCGAGCGAGAGGTCCCGTGCGTCTACGGTCAAGGTGTGCGGCTGGCAGGCCACCACTGTGCCCAGTTGTCGCACAATGCCTGTGAACATCCCCAGGCCAGTTTAGCCTCTCTGCTGATCCACTCCCAGCTTGCAGGGACGGGGAGCGGTCGGTACATTCCTGGTCGTCATGCGAGGCCTTCTGTCTGTTCTCCTTTTCTCCCTGCTTTTGGGGTTCTCAAGCCTGGGGGAAGGTGTGAAGCTCACCCGCCCCGAGGAGGGGGTTCTTCAGGCGGAAACCGGGCTTGTACGGTACGAGTTCCGCGAGCTGGGGGGTATCCTGCGCAGCGCCCACGTCCACTTCACGGGCTACCAGCTCCCGCCTGTGGAAACCGTGCCAGGGTGGGAAGGAACAACCAAGCCCAGCTTGGCCCTGGGGGTCAGTCTCCCGTTCGAGGTGTGGCTTGGCGATGCTCTGGTGGACCCCGGCCGGTACGAAGTCCGGGCCGACCAAGCGAAGACGGGGGAGGCCCGAGTGCAGCTCTCCTGGGCCGAGGGGCCTCAGGCTGTCCAGAAAACCTTCGCCTTGGATGCAAAGGCCTTGTACACCGCGCCGGTGGAGATCCGGGTCCGGGCTCCTGGGCAACGGGTGCGGTTGGTCTTGGGTCACCGACCCACGGGCAAAGACGCCCCTGAACTTGTCTTTGTCTACGATGGGAAGAAGGGGGCAGCGCCGCTGGTCCCCGGCGCCTACACGGCGTTCCAGGGCCTGGGCCTGGTGAGCAAGGACCGGGTGTACTTCTTGAAGGTTGAAGGCGGGAACGTCTTGCCCTTCTTGGGGGTCAACGCCAACGGCCAGCCGGTGTTTGGCCTTGAGGCGATGGGGGAGCTTTCTGTGTCGGGCCTGCTGTACACGGGGAGAAACCGGGCTGTTCTGTTGGAGAAGGCGGGACTTCAGGTCCTCAGCAGCCCGGGGGTGTTCGGCCGTTTCCTGGTGTGGGTAATGGTCTTCTTCGAGTGGTTGTACCGCTTTACCGGGAACTACGGGTGGGCCATCATCCTGTTCACGCTGGCCACCCGGGTGGCCGTGTACCCCCTCACCCGCAACCAGCACCGGGCCATGGCCAAGATGCAACGCATCGCCCCCAAACTGAAGAAACTTCAGGAGCGGTACAAGGACGACCCCGAGACCCTCCGTCAGCAGATGATGGAGCTGTACAAGCAGGAGAGGGTGAACCCCTTGGGGGGGTGTCTTCCCCTTCTGTTGCAGTTGCCCATCCTTATCCTCCTCTGGCAAGCCATTCTCTATTCGGCTGAGCAGATCCACTTGTCCCCAGGCTTCCTCTGGGTTCGGGACCTGTCGCAGCCGGATCCCTACTACGCTCTCATCGCCCTGGCCACCGGGGCCCAGTGGCTCCAGCAGTGGCTGACCCAGCGGCGGTTGCCCGAAACCCCCTCGGGGGGAACCCAGCTCATGGGCTGGATTTTCCCCTTGGTGATGGCCTTGTTGTTCCTGAGCTTCCCGGCAGGGCTGTGGTTGTACTGGCTGGTGAGCACGGTGCTGCAGATCGGGCAGCAGCTGTTCTTCGATTGGGAACTGGCCCGTGAGGGACGGGCGGCGGCCGGCGATGGGACGAGCGCCTGAGATTGCCCGCGAGTTCTGCGCCCGGTTCCTTGCCGTCTTGGGCGAAGCGGGGGAGGTCGAGGTGTCCCCCGGCCCTACCGAGATCTACGTGAACCTGCGCGGACCCTTCCGTGTGCTCCCTGGCGAACCGGGTTTCCGGGGGGAGCTGGGCCGGCTGGTCCGTCTCTACCTCAAAGCCCAGATTGGCGAGGAACCGCCCCTGACGTTGGACATCAACGGGGAGGTGCGGGCCCATCGGGAGGCGTTGGCCCAGCGCCTGGGGCAGTTGGCCCGAGAGGTGCAAGCCACGCACCGCCGAATGGAGCTGGAACCCATGAATCCTGAGGACCGCCGGGCGGTGCACCTGGTGTTGGCCAAAATCCCCGGGATCCGTTCTTACTCCGTGGGCAAAGGGGAGAACCGGCGGGTGGTTATCGAACCCGCGGAGGAGAAAGCGAACTAGCTTCGGGCGGGCCGGGACCCCTCAGCCAGGCGGGACCACCCGTACAGCACGGAGTTGGCCACAAAGATGGAGGAGTAGGTCCCCACCACCACGCCCATGAGCATGGCCACCGTAAGCCCCCGCAACGGAAGTCCCCCGGCCACAAACAGGATTGCGATCGGGATCAAGGTGGTGAGGCCGGTGTTGACCGTGCGCGTCAGGGTCTGATTGATGGCCCGGTTGATGAGGTCGTACAAGGGCGCCTTCTTGACCGTGCGCACGTTCTCCCGCACCCGGTCGAAAATGATGATCGTGGCGTTCAAAGAGTACCCCACGACGGTGAGCAAAGCGGCGATCACCGGCAGGTTGACCTCAATCCGGGCCACAGTGAACACCCCCAGGGTAATCACCACATCGTGGATCAGGGCCACCACAGCCGCCACCCCATACCGCAGGCGGAACCTCCAGGCGATGTACACCAGCATCGCGGCCAGGGCCACCAGGATCGCTTGCCAGGCACGGTTGATGATCTCCCGGGACACCTGGCCTCCGATGTCCGTGATGCTGGACTCCACAGGGGCAGCGACCGCCGAGCCCTCGGGGGGATTGACGAGGGCCTGGCGAATGGCCTCCCGCTGTTCGTCGCTGGCACCCTGGACGACCACCACTTTCCCGGGGAGGGTCTTCCCGCCCCGGCTGGAGGTGATGGAATAAATGTGCAGGCTGGGGGCGGGTCGTCCAGTGAGGAAGGGGGCCAGGTACGTTCGAAGGGCTTCTGCGCTCACGTCGCGGCCTTCGTACACCAGGGTGAGCTGCAATCCTCCGGTGAAGTCCACACCGGGCCGTAGCCCAATGAAGACCATCGCCAGCACGCTGCCGACCACCAGGAGGGCCGAAAGGAGCACCGCGTACTTTGCCTTTCCCAGGAAGTCCAACTGGGTCATGCTCGGGCCTCAGCTAGCCTTGGAGGAGTTGGCTCAAGCGGGCCTTGAGCCGGGCGGCCCGGTTGGGATGAATCACGCCTCGGGCTGCGGCCTTGTCCACAGCTTTTTGGAACTGGGGCATGGCTCGGGCCGCCTCTTCCTTTTGGCCCTGGGCAACTAGGAGTTGAATCTTCCGGCGCCAGTACCGCACGGCGCTTCGCCGCAAGTCGTTTCTCCGTCGGCGGACGGCCGATTTCCGCAGCTCTCTTTTCGCTGAACGTGTGACAGGAATAGGTATCCCCCCTTGTTCGGCCCCGAATGGTATCCAACCGGGGTTCCTTGCGCAACAGGGACAAAGGTGCACTTGCCTTGCTCGAGGAGCCATGCTAAGGTAACGCCGGTTACATTCGCCAGGGGGTTACCATGATCGATCAGGTCCGCAAACGGGATGGCCGTGTCCTGCCCTTCGACCTTACGAAGATAGCGTCAGCGATCGAGCGGGCGTTGGTGGAGGTGGAGCAGAACCGCCCGGGCCTGGCCCAGGAACTGGCCCGCCAGGTGGAGAAGACCCTGGAAGCCCGGTTCGGTCCCCTGTTTGGCCCTCCTCACGTGGAGGAAGTCCAGAACGTGGTGGAGGAAGTGCTGATGGGAGCCGGCTTGGCCGACGCTGCCCGGGCCTACATCCTCTACCGCCACCAGCACAAGCAGCTGCGCGAGGTCAAGGAACTGGTGGACCCCACCCTGGTGGAAAGCTACCTCAACGGGAGAGATTGGCGGGTTCGGGAAAACTCCAACATGGCCTTCTCCCTTCAGGGCCTGAACGTGTTCCTGACCGAGAAGATCATTGGCAAGTACTGGCTAACCCGGGTCTACCCGGAGCCCATTCGCCGGGCCCATGTCGACGGGGACTTCCACATCCACGACCTGGGCACCTTGGGTCCCTATTGTGTGGGGTGGGATCTTCTCGATCTCCTCACCGTGGGCTT
>CAKZKH010000186.1 GCA_937122485.1 uncultured bacterium
CCTGCAAATCCTGGCCCTGGCCGAACAGGTCGTTCCCCGCTGTCCCCGAGCGGCCCACAGCGACTTGGCCACCGCGGTCAAGCTGGCTTGGACCGGTGGGGCGGCTGCCCTATTCAGCGTGGACGCCAACGCCCTGGCTATGGGCGACCGCGAAGCCCTGGCTGAACTCGCCTCACGCCGAGCGGAATTGGAGTTGGAGCTTGAGGAACGGGCCGCTTGGGCCCTCGCTCCGCTTGAGGAAAACCTCCGCGGGTGGCTGGGAGAGAGGGATTCGAACCCCCACTGACGGGTCCAGAGCCCGTTGGCCTACCGTTAGCCGATCTCCCAGAGCGTTCCTATTCTAGCCTTTGCCCACAGCCGCGCCAAGGTGTTGGGGCACACCCCCCTAGGGGAGGAGGTAAAGGAAGATGGCGAAGTAGTGGCAGGTGGCCGCCCCCACAACCATGACGTGCCAGAGGGCGTGGCTGAAGCGAAGACGTTTCCAAGCGTAGAACACCAGCCCCAGGGTGTAGATCACCCCACCCGCCAGAAGAAAGGCCAGCGCCCCCAGGGGCACCTGGGCCAACACCTGGCGGGCGGCCACCACCACAAGCCACCCCATGGCCACGTAGATCCCCACGGAGGCCTTGCCCAGCCGTCCCATGAACACCGACTTGAACACCACCCCGGCCAGGGCCATCGCCCACACGATCCCCAAGAGGGCCCACCCCCATGGGTTCCACAGGCGAATGACCACAAACGGGGTGTAGGTCCCGGCGATGAGGAGGTAAATCGAGGCGTGGTCAAGGATGCGGAACACAGCCTTGGCCCGGGGGGGCCGAAGGGCATGGTACAGGGTGGAAGCGAGATGGGTAAGGACCAGGGTGAATCCGTACACCACCAGACTGGCAAGCTGGCCGGGGCTCGCTCCCCGGAGGATGCCCAGGACGGTGAGGGCCGCCAGTCCGGCGATGCTCAAGCCCGCGGCCAGGCCGTGGGTCACAGCGTTGGCGATTTCCTCGCCCAGGGTGTACTTGGGGGGTTGGTGTGGCACGGCAGCCTCCCAGGTGGCCCGTGGCAATAAAAACCAGGCGGCGACCTACTCTCCCGGGCCGTCACCAGCCCAGTACCATCGGCGCAGGAGGGCTTAACTTCCGGGTTCGGGATGGGACCGGGTGTTTCCCCTCCGCCATGTGCCGCCTGGAATCTCTTCCGATCCAGGGAAAGTGAATAGAGCGTCTGCTACGCAAGCCAATCGGGCGATTAGTACCGCTTGGCTCCACCCGTTACCGGGCTTCCACCTGCGGCCTATCAACCTCCTGGTCTCGGAGGGCCCTGATGGGGAGGCCTCATCTTGGGGTCAGCTTCGAGCTTAGATGCCTTCAGCTCTTATCTGGTCTGGGCTTAGTTACCCAGCGATGCCCCGGGTGGGACAACTGGTACGCCAGCGGCCCAGCCGCTCCGGTCCTCTCGTACTGAGAGCGGACCCCCTCAAGCCTCCTACGCCTGCGGTAGATAGGGACCAACCTGTCTCACGACGGTTTGAACCCAGCTCATGAACCCCTTTAACGGGCGAACAGACCGACCCTTGGGACCTGATTCAGCCCCAGGATGGGGTGAGCCGACATCGAGGTGCCGAACACCGCCGTCGATGTGAACTCTCGGGCGGTACTAGCCTGTTATCCCCGGGGTAACTTTTGTCCGATGATCACCGGCCCTCCCACGAGGAACCGGTGGGTCACTAGGACCGGCTTTCGCCTCTGCTCGGCTTGTGGGCCTCGCAGTCAAGCCCCCTTCTGCCCTTGCACTCCACGGCGGATCGCTAACCCGCCTGAGGGGACCTTTGTGCGCCTCCGTTATCCTTTAGGAGGCTGCCGCCCCAGCAAAACTGCCCACCTAGCGCGGTCCCGAAGCCGCTCTTCACGGCCCCTGGTTAGAGCCTCAACAGCCGCAGGGTGGTATTCCAAGGTTGGCTCCACCCGAGCTAGCGCCCAGGCTTCACAGCCTCCCACCTATCCTCTACAGCGGATGCCGAAACTCAACGCCAAGCTGCAGTAAAGCTCCACGGGGTCTTTCTGTCCCACCGCAGGTCACGGGAATCTTCACCCGTGCTTCGAGTTCACCGAGCCCCTCGTCAAGACAGCGCTCAAGTCGTTGTTCCTTTCATGCGCGTCGGAACTTACCCGACAAGGAACTTCGCTACCTTAGGACCGTTATAGTTACGGCCGGCCTTCACCGGGGCTTCAGTTTAGGGCTTGCACCCCTCCCCTTGACCTACCGGCAGTGGCCAGGTTTCAGCCCCTATACATCCCCTTTCGGGTTGGCAGGGACCTGTGTTTTTGGTAAACAGTCGCCTGAGCCGATTCCTGCGGCCTTCCTTGAGGGAAGGCGCCCCTTATCCCGAAGTTACGGGGCCATTTTGCCGAGTTCCTTGACGAGGGTTGGCTCGCTCACCTGTGGATACTCTCCTCGCCTACCAGTGTCGGTTTGCGGTACGGGCTCCGAATTGGCTGGCTAGAGGCTTTTCTCGGCCGCTGAATCGCTCTCCCTTCGCCCCTTGCGGGGCTCGCCATCGCGCCTCGCCTGTTCGCCCCCAGCCGCCCGAAGGCGACCAAGGGCGGTTTCGAGGGGGCGGATTTGCCTACCCCCTCTGACTTGACGCTTGGACAGGCATAACCGTGAGCCTGCGGAGGAAATCCTGCGGCGTCCCCCCTTCGCTCGTAACGCCAATCCGGAGGGGCCGGAATATTGACCGGCTGTCCATCGCCTACGCCTTTCGGCTTCGGCTTAGGCCCGCCTAACCCTGGGGGGATGAGCCTTCCCCAGGAAACCTTAGGCATTCGGTGGACGGGATTCTCACCCGTCTTACGCTACTCAAGCCGGCATTCTCTCTTCCGCTTCGTCCACCGGGCCTCGCGACCCGGCTTCCACCTAGGGCGGAATGCTCCCCTACCGCGGACTCTCCGAAGAGAGCCCACCCACAGCTTCGGCACCAGGCTTAGCCCCGGTACATCTTCGGCGCGCGATCACTAGACTGGTGAGCTATTACGCACTCTTTAAAGGATGGCTGCTTCTAAGCCAACCTCCCAGCTGTTTGAGCAACCACACCGCCTTCCCCACTGAGCCTGGATTTGGGGGCCTTAGCTGGTGGTCTGCGTTGTTTCGCCCTCGTCCACGAAGGTTATCCCTCGTAGACTCACTCCCACGGAACGGCGCACCGGTATTCGGAGTTTGAATGGGGTTGGGAGTTGCCCCCCTTCCCCAGCCAGCACTCTACCCCCGGCCGCCTCTGGCGTGAGGCTGACCCTAAAGCCATTTCGGGGAGAGCCAGATATCACCAGGTGCGATTGGCCTTTCACCCCTACCCACAGGTCATCCGATGGCGTTGCACGACCAACCAGTTCGGGCCTCCGTGCGCGGTTAAGCGCACTTCACCCTGCCCATGGGTAGATCACCTGGTTTCGGGTCTGTGACCCGTGACTGGGCGCCCTGTTCGGACTCGCTTTCGCTGCGGCTTCGGCCCAGAAGGCCTTAACCTCGCCACGGACCACAACTCGCCGGCTCATACTGCAAAAGGCACGCGGTCACCAGGTTCCTGGCCCTTGCGGGCTGGGTTCCCGGCTCCCACTGCACTGTAGGCGGACGGTTTCACGTTCTATTTCACTCCCCTCCCGGGGTCCTTTTCACCTTTCCCTCGCGGTACTGGTGCACTATCGGTCAGTCGGGAGTATTTAGCCTTGGAGGGTGGTCCCCCCAGCTTCACGCCGGATTTCCCGTGTCCGACGTTACTCGGGATGGTCACCGAGGAGGGCCTTCCCTTTCGCCTACAGGACTGTCACCTTCTCCGGTCGCCCTTTCCAGTGGCTTTGCTGGCTGTTCGGCTAAAGAAGACCTTGGTAACTCCCCGGGGCTTCCCCAGAAACCCCCGTCACCATCCCCCAACCCCACCAGGAAAACGGCTGGGGCCTTGCAACCTGGTGGTTTGGGCTGTTCCCCGTTCGCTCGCCGCTACTGGGGGAATCTCGGTTGATTTCTCCTCCTCCCGCTACTGAGATGTTTCACTTCGCGGGGTTCGCCTCCAGAGCTTACTTGGAATTTCGGCCCTGGATCCTGGGCCTCCACAGCCCAGGGGGTTTCCCCATTCGGGTATCCCCGGATCATAGCCCGCTCAGCGGCTCCCCGAGGCTTTTCGCAGCTGGCCGCGCCCTTCATCGCCTCCGACTGCCAAGGGATCCCCCGTCCGCCCTTACCATACTTGTGTAGCAGACGCTCTATTCACTTTTCAAGGATCGGAATCTCCCCAACCTCTCGCGCCCCCTCCCTTCCAAGGGGGAAGCAGGGACGATTATACGGGCGCCCCTCCCCTGGTCAAGGGCCACGGCCGCACCTTGTCCGCCGGCCACAACCCCTCCAGGTCATAGAACGCCCGGGCCTCCTTGTGCAACAGGTGGACCACGAAGTCCCCGTAGTCCAGCAGCACCCACCGCCCCTCCTTGAGGCCCTCGCTGTGGATCGGTTCCATGGGGAGCCGGGACCGAAGCTCGTCGGCAATTGCCCGGACATGGAGAGGGTTCTCCCCCTCCGCAATGAGAAAAAACGAGCTGGGCATGGTGGTACCCTCCAAGTCCACCACCACCACCCTCCCCCCCTTCTTGTCCTCGATCAGGGCCGCCGCCCGCTGCAAAAGCTCCAGCTCAGGACGGGACATTGAACCCTGCCCCCAGGATGATCAGCACGTCCCCCTCCTTGGGCCAGCCCCCCACCCTCTCCACCCCAAACTCCCGCTCGGTTTGCACCAGAACCCCCGGAGGAGGAACTACCGGGCTCAAAACTTCCAGCACAGCCCCTGCTTTGGCCCGGGTCTCCTCCCGCACCACCACCACCGTGCGGGGGTAGTTGGCCCGGTCCGCATCGTCCATCTTCACCACCTGAAACCCCCGATCGGCCAACCACTGTCCAGCCCGCCGGGCCAACAGGCGCACCCCTGTCCCATTGAGCACGACCACCCGGACCTCATCGCGGGTGAACGGGTCCGGGCCCCCAAACCGAGCGCGGAGCAGCTTCCTCCACCGAACCAGGTCCAACACCACCTCGGGTTTCCCCTCCCCCCGGACCACCGTGGGGACCACCACCGTCTCCAGGCGGTCCTCCGCGGTGCTCCGCAACACCCGCAGGACGTCAATGGCCTCCCACACCGTGAGGTTCGTGCGAACGTCTTTGAGAAGCCCGGGGACCTGACCCTTGGCCTGGTTCCAAGGCAGGGCCCCCAGCCTGGCCGAGAACCCCCTGAGCAGCTCAAGGTGTCGGGCTGCCTTGCCCGACTCCCCGCCTTCCCCGACCAGGAGGTAGGCCAGCACTTTGTCCTCGCCCAGGGTATGGATCCCCGTTCCCAGGTCCAAGAACAGATCCCGCGGCCGATCCTGGTACACAAGCCGCTCCTTCACACGCACGGCCACGCCCCCCAACCGGGCCGCCCACCGCCCTAGATCAGAGTACTTCACCACCACCCAGTACGGTACGGGCTCTTCCAGACACGATCCCAGGCGCCGGACCACACCCTCCACGCCCTCGCTGGCGTAGAAGGTCGAGAGGGGAGACCAGGTTGTGGGGCTGGTGGGCCAGGCCAGCCCCAGGGGGAAGATAACCCACTGCACCCGCCCGTTGGGCAGGAGGCTCAACACGCCCACGGTGCCCGGCTGGCCTTCGGGGTCAAGGGCCACCACCCCCACGTGAACCACAGCCCCCTGCCGCAGCCGGCGCAGGACCTCCGTCTGGCTGAACAACAGAAGTAGCGTGGCCCCAAGGGCGACGAGCACAAGACCTGCGGCGAGGAAAAACCGACGCACCGTGTCCCGAGGTTAGCGACGGGCCCCCCCTCCCGTCAAACCGAAGAGTTGAACAGTCCCCGCCCCACGGTAGCCTTCCTCCCGTGCCTCCCCACGATCCTTATGTCGCCCTGGCCCGGGCGGCCATCACCACCTACTTGGGGGAGGGGCAGAGGATCTCTGTCCCCTCTCCCACCCCGCCCGAACTCACCCACCAGCGCAAGGGGGCCTTTGTATCCCTCAAACGGGGCACCGAGCTGCGGGGGTGCATCGGGACCTACCTCCCCACCCAAACCAACTTGGCCGAGGAGATCATCGAAAACGCCATCTTGGCCGCCACCCAGGACCCCCGCTTCCCCCCGGTGAAACTTGAGGAGCTCCCCCACCTCAGAATCACCGTGGACGTTCTGTCCACCCCCGAGCCCTGCCAGGAGACGGACCTTGATCCTAAGCGCTACGGGGTGATCGTAGAGAGCGGATGGCGGAGAGGGCTGTTGTTGCCGGACCTGCCGGGGGTGGACACCCCTCAAGAACAACTGAGAATCGCCAAGGTCAAAGCTGGACTCCTTCCCCACGAGCCCTGCCGCCTCCTCCGCTTTACGGTGGAGCGTCACCAAGGATGAGGGTTTTCGTCCACACCCTGGGGTGCCGGGTCAACCAGTACGAGGCCCAGTTTCTCACGGAAGCCCTCACCGACCTTCCCGGGAACGGCGAGCTGCACGTGATCAACACTTGCACGGTGACCGGGCTGGCCGACCGCAAAGCCCGCCAGCTCGTGCGTCGGTTGCGCCGGGAGCACCCCCAGGCCTGGGTGATGGCCGTGGGCTGTGGAGCCGACGGATCCCCCCAGGGCCTGCTCCGCGCTGGGGCCCACTTGGTGGTGGGCAACCGGGACAAGGCCCGCCTGAGGGAAATCGTCACCGGCTACTTCCACGGCGAGAGCCCGCAGTTTGCGGACTGGCCGGATCTGAGCGGGGAGCAGGTGAGGGGTCCCTTCCCCCGGGCCCGGGCCCTCCTCAAAGTCCAAGACGGCTGCACCGTGGGCTGCACGTTCTGCCGGGCTTGGCGGGTGCGAGGACCCTTGAGGAGCAAACCCTTGGCCGTGGCCCGCGCCGAAGCCCGTGCCCTGGCAAGAAACGGCCACCAGGAGATCGTGATCCTGGGGATCAACCTCGCCCAATACGGCCAGGATCTCCCCGATCGGCCTTCCCTGGTGGCCCTGCTGGCGGAGCTCATCAAAATTGAGGGTGTCCGGTTTCGTCTGTCCTCCCTCAACCCCGAAGGGGTCACACCTGAGCTGATCGAGCTGTTCTCCAAAGAAGGGAAGCTTTGTCCGTATCTGCACATGCCTCTCCAGTCCGGGGACGACCAGGTGCTCAAGGCGATGGGCCGACCTTACACGGCCCAGGAGTACCGAGAGCGGGCCCAAGCTTTCTTGAAGAACGTGCCCCGCGCCACCCTGGGCACGGACGCCATGGTCGGCTTCCCCGGAGAGGACGAGGGGGCCTTTCAGCCCACCCTCGACCTCCTTGGGGAACTCAAACCGCTCAACGTGCACATCTTCCGGTTTTCTCCCCGTCCGGGCACCTTGGCGGCCCGGCTGGGAAATCGGGTGGAGTCCGCCCTGGCCGCCCAGCGAGCCCAGCGGCTCGCTTCCCTTGCGCGAACCTGGTCCTCCGAAGTCCGCGCCCAGTTCCTGGGAAAGGTTCTCCACATGGTGGTAGAAGAAGCCAAGCCCCAGGAATTCACGGGGCACACAGAAAACTACATCCCCGTTCGGGTGGAGGGAGCGGCGCCTCCCCGGGGTACAATTGTCCCGGTCCGACTTGTGCAAATGGGAGAAGAGGACATGAAGGGGGTGATCGTCCATCGCTAGAAAGACGAAGGAAGTGTCGTTGGTGAACCACGACGTCGCCGTGGGGGTTTTGGGTCAGTACAACAGGAATTTGCGCCTGATCGGGCAGGCGTTCAGCGCGGCCCACATCGTGGCCCGGGGCAACTCCGTCCAGATTGAGGGCGAAGCAGAAGAAGTGGACCAGCTGGAGCGATTGTTCGCCAAGCTGGTGGAGGTGGCCCAGGGCAACCACGTGCCCAGCCCAGAAGAAGTCCGGTACCTGATAGCTCAAGTTCGGGACGGGGAGGACTTGGCTGGCCTACTGACCGACGTGGTTCAGGTCACCCACTGGGGCGAGGCCATCCGCCCCAAGACGGTGGGGCAGCGCCACTACGTTCAGGCGATTCGGGACAACGACGTGGTGTTTGCCATTGGCCCGGCGGGAACTGGCAAGACGTACTTGGCCGTCGCCACGGCCCTCAGTGCCCTCCAGCGCGGCCAGGTGAAGCGGATTGTCCTCACCCGCCCGGCCGTGGAAGCCGGCGAGCAGCTGGGGTTCTTGCCCGGAGACATCTTTCAGAAGGTCAACCCTTACCTCCGCCCCTTGTACGACGCCATCTACGACATGATCCCCGCCACCGAATTGGACAAGCACATCCAGACCGGGCGGGTGGAAATCGCTCCTCTGGCGTTCATGCGGGGACGGACTCTCAACCACGCCTTCGTGATCCTGGACGAGGCCCAGAACACCACCCACACCCAGATGAAGATGTTCCTCACCCGGTTGGGTTTCGGGTCCAAGGCGGTGGTGACCGGAGACATCACCCAGATCGACCTGGAAGGTCGGCCTTCGGGTTTGGTGGAGGTCCAGGAAATCTTGGCAGGGATCCCAGGAATTGCCATTGTGCACCTGGACCGAAGGGATGTGGTCCGCCACCCCCTGGTCAAGGCCATCATCGAGGCCTACGAACGAAACGAGATGGAGCGCAAGGCGCAGGGCGGGGAAGCCGAGGCGACCTGATGCCGGTTCCTCCCATGGTCCAGGCCCGGGTTGAGGAACTCCGGGCCCTGATACGCAACTACGACTATCATTACTACGTCCTGGATCAACCTTTGGTCTCGGACGCTGAGTACGACCGCCTGTTTCGCGAACTGAAGGACCTCGAGAACCAATACCCCGAGCTCGTGACCCCGGATTCCCCTACCCAACGGCTGGGCGGTGTCCCCGCCACCACCTTTCGCCCTGTGCCCCACGCCGTCCCCATGCTGTCCCTGGACAACTGCTTCACCTCGGAGGAGTTGGTGGAGTGGGACGCCCGGGTACGGCGACTCCTGTCCGTTTCCTCGGTGGAGTACGTGTGTGAGCCCAAGCTTGACGGGCTGTCGGTGGAGCTGGTGTACGAACAGGGCTTTCTCACCCTGGGCTCCACCCGGGGGGACGGTTCCACCGGGGAGGACGTCACGGCCAACCTCCGCACCATCAAGCAGGTGCCGTTGCGTCTTTTTCCCGTGAACGGGGTTGTCCCAGCCCTGCTCGAGGTCCGGGGCGAGGTGTACATGGAGCGGGCGGCCTTCCAGGGGCTGAACCGGGAGCGGGAGCGGGCCGGGCAACCCCTGTTTGCCAACCCCCGCAACGCCGCAGCAGGAAGCCTTCGCCAACTGGACCCCCGCATCACTGCGGGCCGCCCCCTGAAGTTCTTCGCTTACCACGTGGGGCGGGTGGAAGGCCTGGAGCTCTCTACCCAAGTCCAACTGCTCACAACGCTCAGCCAGCTGGGGCTTCCGGTCAACCCGGTGTGGAGGCTGTGCCGCACCTTGGCCGAAGTGCAGGAATTCTACGGCGAGCTTCTTTCCCGGCGCAACGAGTTCCCGTACGACACAGACGGGATGGTGGTCAAGGTGAACGAGTTCGCCTGGCGGGCAGTTTTGGGGGAGGTGGCCCGGGCGCCCCGCTGGGCCATCGCCTACAAGTTCCCCGCCCAGGAGGCCACAACCAGGGTCCTGGACATCGTAGTCCAGGTGGGCCGTACCGGCGTGCTCACCCCCGTGGCGGTGCTGGAGCCCGTGGAGGTCTCAGGTGTGACCGTGTCGCGGGCCACCTTGCACAACGAGGACGAGGTTCGCCGCAAGGACGTACGGATTGGGGATTGGGTGCTGGTGCGCCGGGCTGGGGAGGTCATTCCCGAGGTGGTGAAACCCCTCCTCGAGCGCCGCAGCGGGGCTGAGCGGGAGTTCCGCATGCCCCAAAGGTGCCCGGAGTGCGGGGGACCGGTGGTGCGACCCGAGGGGGAGGTAGCCCATCGCTGCGAAAACTTGTCCTGCCCGGCCCGGATTCGCCAGTCCATCCGCCACTTTGCCTCCCGAAGGGCGGCGGACATTCAGGGTCTGGGAGACAAGCTCATCGACCAGCTGGTGGAAAACGGACTTTTACGCAAGGTGTCCGACATCTACAGGCTCAAGAAGGCCGACCTGCTGGTCCTGGAGCGAATGGGGGACAAGTCGGCCCAGAACCTCCTTGACCAGATCGAAAAATCCAAAGGGATGAGCCTTGAGCGCCTCATTTTCGCCCTGGGGATCCAGCACGTGGGGGAGACGGCAGCGCAGCTTTTGGCCGAGCGGTTTTCCTCGCTCGAGGCGTTGGCTCAGGCCAGCCCCATGGACCTCCAGGGGATCCCCGGTGTGGGCCCCAAAATGGCCTCCACGATCGCCGACTTTTTCGCCAACCCCGAAAACCGCCGCCTGATGGAAGAGCTCCGCGCCCTGGGGGTTGTTCCCTCGGGAACTCGGCCGCGGGGAGGGCCGCTGGCCGGCAAGACGTTGGTTTTCACCGGGACCCTCCGCTCGTTGACCCGGGAGGAGGCGCGGCGGTTGGTGGAGGCCCAGGGAGGTCGGGTGGCTTCAGCGGTCTCCCGCAAGGTGGACTTGCTCGTGGTGGGAAGCGACCCAGGAAGCAAGGTGGAAGAAGCCCGGCGGTTGGGGATCCCAACCCTCGATGAGGCGGAGTTTCGCAGGCTCCTGGGCTACTGAGCGGTAATGAGCCGGCGGTAGAACTCCAAGGCTTCCCTTCCCCATTTCTCCTTGAGGTTCTTGAGGGCCCGCACCTCCAACTGCCGCACCCGTTCCCGGGAAACGCCAAGGGAAAGGGCAATTTCGGCCAGGGATTGAGGGCGCACACCCTCCAACCCGTAGCGCCAGCGGAGAATCTGGGCCTCGCGGGGGGGCAGGCAGGACAGGATCTCCATGAGCTCCTCACGGAACAGTTCCTGGAGGGCCGCCAGCTCCGGAGGCGGCGTCTTCTCGTCGGACACAAGCTCCTCCAGGCTTTCGCCCCCTTCCTCCTCCAGCACAGGGGTGTCCAACGACATGACCTCACCCACGGTTCGTTCCACTTCCAAGACCCGTGCCAAGCTCAGGCCAGGGGCCGTCAGCACCTCTGCCCACTCCTCGACGCCCTCGGCCCCAAAGCTCGCCTTCAGTTTCTGGAATCGGAGGATGGCCCGGAACAAATGGCTGGGAATGCGAATCATCTGGGCCTGGCGCTCGATGGCCTCCCCCATGGCCTTACGGATCCAGAACAAAGCGTACGTGGACAGGCGAGCCCCTCGCTGCGGATCGAACCTATCCACCGCCTCGATGAGGCCCAAGTTCCCCTCTTGGATGAGGTCAAGTAGGTCTAGACCCACATCCCCGTATTGGCGGGCCTCGGAGGCCACAAGGCGAAGGTGACTGACGATCAAGCGCTCTCGGGCCCGCAGATCACCTTCCCTCATGCGCTGGGCTAGTTCCTGCTCTTCCTTCTCCTCCAGCAAGGGGATGCGGGCCACCTCAGCAAGGTAGATCTCCAGGACATCCCGTTCCTCGGTTTCCACCTCGCCTAGTTCCAGAACCTCTTCCCCTTCGTTCATGGAGCCCTCTTGGAGAAGGAGTGTACATCCCCGGCCAGGGCTGTCCAAGGACTTGTCTTCCCTTGCGCTGCGGCTATACTGGTGGCGCTGGACCGTACGAAATGCAGCACCGAAGTAGCTGTTGGGAGTTCCCCAACGGGCAAGTAGGGGCGCATGTAGGCGGTCAAAACGAGAAACAAAGGGGGGAACAACCGATGGCTACCGGCAAGGTGAAGTGGTTCGATGACGCCAAGGGTTATGGCTTCATCGAGCAGGACGGCGGGCCGGATGTGTTCGTGCACTTCTCGGCCATCACAATGCCTGGCTTCAAGAGCTTGCGCGAAGGTCAGCTTGTGGAGTTCGACGTCGAACAGACACCCAAGGGTCCACAGGCCAAGAACGTAACCCCGCGGTAAGGGCGGGCTCACGTCGACAAGGCCCAGGGCCAAAAGCCCTGGGCCTCCTCATTCCCCAGAACTCACGCCCCGAGCCGTTCGGCAACGAGGGTGACCTTCTTGGGGAAGACAATCAGGGTCGCCCCCACCAGGTAAAACTTCCTCTCCTGGCCGCCTTGGATGACCCGAACCGGGCCGTCGGCGAGGGACATCGCCGCCGGGGCATGTCCCGGAAGCACCCCAAACCAGCCTTCGGGGCTGCGGGCGTACACCGCGTCCACAGCACCGGTGAACACCACCCGCTCGCACGTAATGATCTGGCACTCCACAGCGGGAACTATAGCCAGCCTGAGGCTACGGGCCCACCTGCACCGTGCGGTACTCCCCGAGGAGGCGTTCCGCCGTGTCCAGCTGTTCCTTGGTCAACCGGACGTGGGACACCGCCGACCAAGGCAGCCGCCTCAAGGCCTCCAACGCCTGGCCCAGCCCGACAGGCCAGGGCTCCCCGCTTCCCCCGCAGACCCCGCACAGGGCTCCCCCGCGCTGGGGAACCCAGAACAGGTCCTCGCCGGCCCCGCAGTTGGCGCAGCGGGCAAGGGTCGGCCCATGGCCCAGGCCGTGCAGCAACCGCAGCTGGTAGCTCAGACCCAGCAGGGGGGGAGCCCCGTCGTCCTCCAGGGTTTGGAGGAACGCCAGGGTCATCCGGTACAAACCCTCCTCTGGGGACTCCTTGGCCAAAAGACGCACGGCCCACTCCAGGGCCCTGAGGGCCACCGACAACCGCTCCCAATCCGAGCGGATACGGGGAAAGGCACCTCGGAGTTCCACCTCTTTGAGGAGGTGGAGGCCGGACCGACGGCGGTAGTAGATGACGGTCACCTGATGGAGGGCGTCCAGGACAGCGCCTGTAGACCGTTCAAGCCGGCGGGCCCCCTTGGCCAAGATGTCCAACCGCCCCCGGTCCCGTGTGAACAGGATGGCGATCAGGTCGGTTTCGGCGTGGGGTTGGGTGGCCAACACGAGGCCCTCGGCCCGGGCCAACTGGGGCATGGTTATTCCGGGGCGTCGGCCAGGATTTGGACGCTTTTGGAGGCGCCGATGCGGGTCGCCCCAGCCTGGACCATTTTCACCGCCGTGGCGTAGTCCCGGATGCCGCCCGAGGCCTTAACCCCCATGGTCGGGCCCACAACCTTGCGCAGCAAAGCCACGTCTTCGACCGTGGCGCCCCCGCTGGAAAAGCCCGTGGAGGTTTTGACGAAGTCCGCGCCAGCGGCCTTGGCCAAGATGCCCCCCGCCACCTTCTGCTCTTCATTGAGAAGAGCGCACTCCAGGATCACCTTGAGCACCACCTTGCGGGGGGCCTTGGTCAGGGCCTCCCTGACCGCGCGGATGTCAGCCAGCACCGCGGTGTAGTCCCCCTCTTTGAGGGCGGCCACGTTCACCACCATGTCCACCTCATCGGCCCCGTCGTCCACTGCGGCCTTGGCCTCCGCCGCCTTGACTTCGGGCTTGTGTTGCCCGTGGGGAAAGCCGATCACGGTACACACGACAACGCCCTTGTCCCGGACCAGGCCCTTCGCCAAGGTCACGAAGGTGGGGGGGACGCAAACCGCGTAGAGCTTGTACCGGACCGCTTCCTCGCACACTTGGTCCACGGCAGCCTTCCCCGCCTCCGGCCCCAGGACCGTGTGGTCGATCATCCGCGCGAGCTCCGACTTCCGCATCGCTGCCCTCCTACATCCGGTAGGTCCAACAGGCCACGGAGAACCGGACCACCCGCTCGAGGTCCACCTCCACGCCCAAGCCCGGGCCCTGGGGCACGCGGATGTGCCCGTCCTCCAACTTGAAAGGAGGATGGGCCACGTCCTCGCGGTAGTAGCGGTCGGTGGCGGAGATGTCGTGAGGGAGGACGAAGCCGGGCAGGGCAGCCAGGGCCACGTTAAGGGCCCGCCCCAGGCCGGTCTCCAGCATCCCCCCGCACCACAGGGGGACGCCCCGCTCCACGGCCAGTTTGTGAATCTCCAAAGCGGCCGAAAGCCCACCCACCCGGCCCTGCTTGACGTTGATGATCCGGCACGCCCCCAGTTCCAACGCCTCCCAGGCCCGCTGCGGAGAAAAGATCGATTCGTCTAAGCAAACAGGAGTCTGCAATTCCCGGGCAAGGCGGGCATGGCCCCAAAGGTCGTCGTAGTGGAACGGCTGTTCGATCATAAGAAGTCTGAACTTGTCAAGCTCTTTCAGGTGGGCAAGGTTTGCGGGGGTGTAGGCGGCGTTGGCGTCCACCGAAAGGGGAAGCTCCGGGAACTTCTCGCGCACAGCCCGCACCGGCTCCACGTCCCACCCTGGCTTGGTTTTGAGCTTCACCCGTTGGTAGCCCTGGTCCACAAACGAGCCGACCACGTTCAGGAGGGTGGAGATGTCCTTTTGAATCCCCACGCTCACCCCGGCAGGGACGCGGTCCCGCACCGATCCCAAGAGTTGAGCCAGGGACTGGTTGTGCATCTTGCCCCACAGGTCCCAAACGGCGGCCTCCAACGCCGCCTTGGCCATGGGATGGCCGCGGATGGGCCGGAGCAGCCCCGGCAGCTCCTGGGGATGCGCAATGTCCTTGCCTTGGAGTAAAGGCAGGGCGAAGTCGGCGATGACGTGCCGGGCGGTCCCCACGGTCTCGGGCGAAAACCAAGGCCCGGAACCGGCCACGCACTCCCCCCAGCCGGTCAGCCCCTCGCCCCGCACCCAAACCAGCAGGGCCCTGCGCACACGCTCTTCGCCGAAGCTCGTGACAAACGGGGCCACCAGGGGCATTTCCACCAGGTACAACCCCACCTGTTCCAGGCGCATCACGCTCGCTCCAACAACCTTTCCAGCGGTGCCTTCTCCAGCACCAAGAAGCTCCGGTCGCCCTGGCGGAAGAGGCTGGTCACCACGTAGCCCTCTTCGATGTACGAGCTCAGGGCAGGGCGGGACTCCATCCGCCACTGGCGGGCCAGCTCCAAATCCGCCTTCCGCACAACCTGAAAGTCCGCCGGGATCTCAAACAGCAGGTACGGGGCCGAGAGGCCCAGCTGAAAACCAGCCGGAGCCCGCAGGCCCGAGGAGAGCTTCTGGGTGCGGTTGATCGTCTCCAGTTGGGCCAAAGGTACGGCCGGACCCTCACCCCCTGCCAGGCAGGCCTCCACCCGGGGAGAACGGAGATGCCACTGCAGAAGAAACCGATCCGTGGGCACCCCCTTGTTCCGGGTGTCCCGCAGTTCTCCAAAGAAGTTGGGAAAGTAGTGGGCCACCACCCCGCCCAGCTTGTTCAAGTTGAAGTAAGCGTTGCGGGACTCCAAAGGATCAAAGGTCCAGGTGATGAGGTCGATGCCCTGGCGGAGCACGTGATCCCTCTGTGCTTTCTTGAGGAGATAACCCACGCCCTTGTCCTGCCAGCCCGGCAGCACGGCCGTCATGAGGGAGTGGTGCCGGAGCTTGGTGCCCTCCCACAGCCCAGGGCAGGAAAGGGCGTACCCCACCATCTCCCGCCCTGGACCCACTCCATCGTAGGCCCCGATGAGAAAACCTCCGGCGTGGACGAGCATGTGGATGAGGTGATCGGGGACGACGGCGGTCTCCGCAAAACCCCACACTTCCCGCTGGATGCGTTCGCAGGCCCGGTAGCCGGCCAGGTCCCGGACAAGTTCAAGGTGAAGGTCGTGAGACGCCATGCCCGGGGAGTATAGCCGGTGGTTGGTTTCCCCTGGAGGGGGACGCTTCTGAAGAAGGGGGAAGCTTCCCTGGCCCTGAACCGTGGTTTGGCCAGGGCAATCGGCTATCCTTCGCAGGCGACCATGACCGCGCGCGAACTTTGGGCCGGAAACATCGCCATCGCTGAAGGGGCCTTGGCCGCGGGCGTGGACTTCTACGCTGGCTACCCCATCACCCCTTCTTCGGAAATCATGGAACACTTGGCCCGGGCCTTGCCCAAGCGGGGTGGGGTCTTCTTTCAAGCGGAGGACGAAATCGCCGCGATTTTCTCCCTCATCGGGGCTTCTTGGGCTGGAGCCCGGGCCATGACCGCCACCTCCGGCCCGGGTTTCTCCCTCATGCAAGAAGGCCTGGGTATCGCCATCATGACGGAGACGCCTCTGGTGGTGGTGGACGTGATGCGGTTGGGCCCTGGGACAGGCCAGGCGTCCCGGGCAGGGCAGGGGGACCTCATGCAGGCCCGCTGGGGTCGCCACGGGGACCAGCACCTGGTGGTGCTTGCCCCGGCCACCGCCCAGGACTGCTTCGACCTTACCGTGTTGGCCGTGAACACCGCGGAGAAGCTGCGCGTGCCCGTGGTCATCCTCTCCGACGAACTCATCGCCCACACTTGGGAACCGGTGAAGCTAAAGGAACAAGAGGAGCGGTGGGAGCGGCCGCGCCCCCGCTCCCAGGAGCCTCCCTTTGGTGCGGACCACCCGGCCCGCATCCCCCCTATGCCCCCGTTGGGCAAAGGTTTTGACGTCTCCGTGACCGGCTCCACCCACGACGCCTGGGGCGTGCGGGCCACCTCCGACCCGAAGATCCACCGCCAGCTGGTGGAGCGCCTGGGCCAAAAGATCCTCGCCCACAGGGTGGAGTTCACGGTGTACGAAGCCCACGGGGTGGAGGAGGCCGAGGTGGGCATCGTGGCCTTCGGTTCGGCGGCGCGCAGTGCCCTGGCGGCCCAACACCTTCTGGCCCAACAGGGCATCCGGGCCGGGGTGGTGGTGCTCAAGACCTTGTGGCCCCTGCCCGAGGAGCCGATGGAGGAGCTGGCCCGCCGTGTCCAGGCCCTGCTCGTCCCCGAGCTCAATTTGGGCCAGCTGCGGCTGGACGTGGAGCGTCTCGCCGCCGGGCGCTGCCCGGTAATCGGCCTTTCCAAAGTCGGGGGAGGCCTTCCCATCTACCCCTCGGAGATTGCGGCCAAGGTCCAGGAGGTGGTGCGGTGAGCCATCCCTTGCACCGCTACCTGCGGAGTGAGGTCTTGCCCACGCCATTCTGTCCGGGGTGCGGCAACGGCCTGGTGGCGGGGGCGTTTTTGCGGGCCGTGGCCAAGGCCGGCCACGCCGACCTCAGGAACTTCGCGTTTGTGAGCGGCATCGGTTGCGCCTCGTGGATCCCCAGTCCGTGCTTCCGGGGCGACACCCTTCATGTAGCCCACGGCCGGGCTCTCCCCACGGCCCTGGGCATCAAGCTGTACCGGCCAGACCTCCAGGTGGTGGTCATCGGCGGGGACGGGGACATCGCCGGCATTGGGGGAAACCACCTTCTCCACGCGGCCCGCCGCAACGCCGACCTGTTGGTCATCATGGTGAACAACCTCGTGTACGCCATGACCGGGGGACAGGTGGGCCCCACCACCCCTGCCGGCCTGCCCACGACCACCACCCCCTACGGGAACCCCGAGCGGCCGATGGACACGGCGGCCGTGGTCGCAGCCGCCGGGGCCAACTACGTGGCCCGGTGGAGCGTAGCCCACCTGCGGGAACTGGAGCGCTCCCTGGCCAAAGGTCTCTCCAAACGGGGGTTCCGGTTCATCGAGGTTCTGAGCCAGTGCCCGGCCCGGGTCGGGGGAAAGCTCAAAATGGAACCGGCCCGGTTCTTGCGGTGGTGGAAGGAACAGGGCACAACTTCGGCGCCCACAACTCCCGATCAGTTCTTCCTCGGGGAGCTTGCCGATCGGGATGAGCCCGGGTTTGTGGAAGCGCTGCGGGCAAGAAAGGTGAGCGCATGAGGGGCCCGGGGAGCACGGCGATCGTGATCTCGGGCATCGGGGGCCAGGGGATCGTGTTTGCCGGCCGGCTCTTGGCCCGGGCCCTGTTCGCCCAGGGGAAAGAAGTGGCCCTCCGCTACGCCTACGGGGCTGAGGTGATGGGGACACCCGTGCACTCGGAGGTGGTGTACGCCGACCACCCCGTGGCCTGCCCGTTTGTGGAGAAAGCCCAGGTGGTGGCCGTGCTCCACCCCGCGGCGTTAGAAGAGGCCCTGGAGAAACTGGCCGTTCCTGGACGGCTGATCCTCGACGCCCACGTGGCCGCACCAAGCCTCCCCGCTGAGGTTGCGGTCGAGACGCGGCCTTTTCTGGCCCGGACCTCGTCCAAGCGGGCTGGGGACCCTGGCCGGTTCGCCCCGGTGGCCGTGCTGGGCCTTTTGGCCCGCCAGGGCTACGTGGACTGGAACGAGCTTTTGGAGGCGGTGGGGCGCGAGCCCGCTCCCAAAGAAAACGAGGCTGCCATCCGCACAGGGTACGAGCTGTAGATGTTGGCCCTCCTCCCCGCAGGCGCTTTGGCCGTCCTGGACTGGCTTGGATTGGCCTTGCACCGACGCCCCTGGGATTACGTGTGTAAGCCCGCGGTGGTGGTAGCGCTCCTTGCTGGGGTGGGAATCCAATTAGGCTGGCCTGCCCAAGGGCCCGCGCGCTTCTTTCTCCCCGCCCTGGTTTTGTGCCTGTTGGGCGACGTGTTCCTTCTTTGGGCCAAAGGCTTTCTTGCCGGGCTGACGAGCTTTCTTGGGGCCCATGTGTGTTTTATCCTCGGGTTGGTTCAGCCCTGGCAAGGGGCCTGGCCCCTTGGGCTTTTGGGAGCCGGAGTCTGGGGATTGTTTTTGGGCCTGTTGCTCCGGGGGTTTCGCGGGCCCCGGGCGTGGGTGGGACCGGTGGCGGTCTACAGCTTGGCCTTGGCCGGGCTCTTGATCGCCAGCTGGAACGCGGCCCTGCAACCCCAGATGCCCTGGGCCTCCCGGGCGTTGGCCGCCGGTGGAGGCACCCTGTTTTTCGCTTCCGACACCCTGTTGGGCTTAAGTCAGTTCGTTCGTCCCTGGAGGGGAGCGCGACTGGAGGTGCGGGTGCTTTACCACCTAGCCCTGTTGGCCCTGGCCGGCTGGCTGCTACTCTAATCCAGGAGCACCTGGGCCAAGCCAGCCACGGCGCGGCCCACCGCGTCCGGACCGAAGTCGAAGGGCACACCCACCAGCTCAAAGAGCTCCGGAAGCGGCCGGGCTCCCCCTTGGGCCAACGCCCGCTTGTACCACTCCACCGCCCCTATGGGATCTTTCCTGGCCGCTAGCCAAATCCCCAGCGCCCCCAGCTGGGCGATCCCGTACTCGATGTAGTACAACGGGTACAAGAACAGGTGGAGCTGGCGGTGCCACTCGTTATCCAGAGCCTCCTCGTAGCCGCTCCAGTCCTCGAAGCCTCCGAACCGGAGGCGAAGGTCCCGCCAGACCTTTCGCCGCTCGACTGCCGTGTGCTCGGGATGGTGATAAAGCCAGAGCTGGAAGGCATCTATCACCGCCACCCACGCCAGCAAGCGCACCACGCCGTAGAAGTGCTCTTGTCGGGACCACTGCGCGTTCTCTCTGGAGTAGAAAACTTCCAGGTGTGGCTCGCTTAGCAGTTCCATGCCCATGGAGGCCACCTCCGCAAACTCAAAAGGGGATTGGCGATAAAACCGGAGGGGCTCGTGCTGGGTGGCAAACACGTGGAAGGCGTGTCCGGCTTCGTGGAGCAACGTCCACAGGTCGGCATCGCGCCCCACCGCGTTCATGAAGATGAAGGGCAGGCGCCGCTCGGCCAGCTCGCTCATGTACCCCCCCGGTGCCTTGCCCTTGCGGTTCTCCAGGTCCAACAGACCCAGCTCGGCCACATAGGCAAACTGCTTCCCCAGTTGGGCATCCACCCGCCGAAACACCTCACGGCCGCCCCCTATCAACTCCTGCACCGTTTGGAACGGGCGGAGGGGTGGCCGCCCCAAGGGGTCGGCCAACGTGTCCCAAGGCCGAAACGGCCGGACCCCCATCTGTTTGGCCCTCCTCTTCTGCACCTCCCGTAAGAGAGGCACCAGGTGCCGCTCCACCCCTTGGTGGAACTTCTCGCAATCTTCCGTGGTGTAATCAAAGCGGTTCCGCTTGCGAAAGGCGTAGTCCCAGTAGGTGGGGAAGTTCGCGTTGGTGGCCTGGGCTTTGCGCAGCTTGACAAGCTCGGTGAAGATGTTGTCGAGCTCGTGGCGGTCCTTAAGGCGGCGCTCGGCAATTTTTTCCCAGGCGGTGGCCCGCAGGCGCCGGTCCGGCTCCTCCAAGAACTTGCCCATCTGCTCCAGGGTGAGCTCTCGGCCCTCGTGCTCCACCACCATTGTGCCCATGACCTTTTGGTACCGTTGACCGAGCTTCTGCTCCTCCACTTCCAGGGGCAGGTTTTCCTCACGGAACAGGGCGATTTCGTTTTCCACCACCCGCTTGAGCACATGGTAGCGCTGGGGTTCCAGCCGCGCCCAAGCCGGACTTCCTGCCATGGTGCGCAACACCCTCTGGAGGCCCTGCGTAGCACGCGGTACCACGTTCTCCACAAACTGAAGGTACTCCCTTTCATTGTCGGGATGCGTGGTGTCCACGGTCATGCGGATGTACCGGATCGACCCTTCTTCCTCCACAGCGGCCACCAGCTCAGAAAGGTCCAGCATGGCCTGTTCGAGGGCTTTGCTGGTGGCGAGCGCCCGGCTTTCCAGGTCCTCAAACAAAGGCTCGAGGGCCTTCCAATCGCCCAAGTCCAGGTCCTCGGGCGCGAACCGTCGCGGGTAGGGTCGGGGAAGGTCGCGGAAGTCCAGCATAGGCGCGTCCGCTAATTTTTCAGATATGGCTCAGAGCGGCCCGAGCCACAGATGCCCGATCCTCGTCAGGCAACCACCGGCGCAGCTCGGAAAGGACGACTTCGCTATCGGCCCGAGCCAGGCTGCTCAAGGCGTTGATCACCGCGGTCCGAACAGGCTTTCGTTCGTCCAGGGCCAACCGGCGGAGGACGATCAACGCCTTGCGGGAAGCCCGGGGGCCACAACGGCCCAGCACTTGGGCTACCCGGGTCAAGACCCGCTCGTCATGTCCAGTGGACCACGCCGCCAGGTGCTCAAAGGTCTCCTCCGGCCAAGCCTCCACGAGCTGGGTCAGGAGCGAACCCAACGTGGGGTCCCCTGGAGCCTCGTCGACCATGGGGTCAATGAACCGGAGAATGGGGTCGGCCCGCTCCCAGTGGACGGGGTCCACGGAAATGGCAAGGGCCATGAGGGCACATTTGCGAACTTTGGCACCGTCCCATCGCCAATCGGAAAGAGCCAACAAGGCCCGTCCCAAGTCGCGGCTGAGGAGCAACCCCACCGACTCCAGGGCCGCGTCGCGGGTGTAGCGGTCATCGTCCACAGCCAGAACGCGCAGAACTTCCAGGGCTTGCTCGACTTCCTCCGCACGGCCGAGGAGGGTGGCCGCCAGCCGTCGCTCCTCCCGTGCACCCTTGTAGAGCTTCCTTGCCCAGGTCAACGCCCCTTCCTTCGCCAACTCCCCCACCAGCCGCTCCCGGGCCTTGCCCCCTTGCCGCCACATCTCGATCAGCTTCTTCTCCATCGCGGGGGAGCATACTTGAGGTGTGGGCAGTTCGGCAAACGCACGGCCGGCTACAATGCTTGCCAGGAGGATCCATGCGGAAACTGTTGATTGCGATGTTGATCTGGGGGACGCTGGGTGCAACGGGCTTGGGCCAGTTCACGCTGGGCCTGGGCACTCAAATCACCCTGCCCGCCCTGGCCGGCGTTTCCTTACGGCTTTGGGCGACGCCCAGTGTGGGGCTGGAGGGCGTGGCCTTTGTCCTGTCCGGGGGTGAGGGCCGGGTGAACGGTTTGCTGTCGGGCCGCGGGCTCGCGCGCGTCGCTTCAGGAGAAGGGGCGAGCTTCTACTTGGCTGGGGGGGCCTCAGCGCTCCTTCCCAACGCCGACATTCTCTGGCACCTCTGCGGGGGGATCGAAGTATTTCTCCCGTTCGCACCCGCCTTGGCCCTCAACACCGAGTTCGGCTTCGCTTTCAATCCCGATGGGTGGTCCATGGCCTTCGGCTTGGGGATTCACTACTACTTCGGCAAGCCCTGAACCCAACGCCGCTAGCGGGGCACGAAGGCAATGGCGCGGGCGGGGCAGTGACTCACGCACACCCCACACCCAAAGCAGCGCTCGGGATTGAGCTGCGGTTTGCCGCCGCTCCCGGCACTCCAAGCCTGGAAAGGACAGCGCTCCACACATTGCCCGCAGCTTTGACAAAGTTCGGGCCTGTGCTCGGCCTGGTGGGAGGACTCCACGATCGCCTCGTGGTAATCCAGCTGCCTGAGGGCATTGAGGAACCAACAACAGCAGGGGCAACAAGAGCAGAACAGGGTTGCAGGTAGCCCTGGTTTTCTGTAAGCCAGGTGCACGAGGCCAGCTTCGTAGGAGCGGTACAGGGCGTCCAGCGCCTCTTCGACCGACACCAGCCGAAAACCTGGGTTCAGGCTCAGCGCTGCGTCAGCCCCCTCGTTGAGGCTGAGGCAGACGTCGATGGGGGCGGTACACCGCCGCTTCTCCACCCGGCATTCGCAAGGCCCCAAAGCGATGGAATGCGCCTGCCGGAGGAGGCTTGCCGCTTCCTCCAGGTGGAGGACCGTCTGGGTCATGGCGAACTCCACCCGAACCGGGATGGTTCGCGCGGTGTACCCTTTGGTTGCCTCCGCCACTTCCGGCCTCGGCGTTCCTGGTGCCCGACTGTCCATGGGACGGCATTCTACAGAAAGGTCGACCATGGGCTTAGGCATAGAGCAGAGCCCATTCTGAGCAGTCCTGGGGACAGCCTCGTTCGCCACGGGGCAATCCAGTCCAGACGTGCCAAGGAAGCGCGGCGCCCAAAGAGGGGACTGTCGACTTCTTCCAAGCTCTCGGCCTCACGCCCTCCGTTGGAGCAAAGTACGACACACCGGGAATGCACTCGCGTTCGTGGGCCTGGGCAAGCCGACCGGCCAGGTGGCTTCCGGAGTGGCCAGGAGCGTTCTCTTATCGCGCAGCTTTGCTGTTCGTTTACCTGTCAGCCCACTATAGAATTCGCTACCGATGAAGATCGGACTGTTTACGGATACTGCGCCACCTCTGATCGGGGGAATAGAAACAGTGACCAGCCTGATGGAGCACCGGCTCAAGGAGCAGGGCCATGAGGTGTACACGTTTGCTCCAGCGTTTCCGCGGCTTCGCGGCGATGGGCCCAACGTGTACCGACTTCCCTCGGTGTGCGCTTCCCGAACACGCAAGCTGCGGCTGGCGTACGCGCTAACTCGTTCCGCCCGGCGCGCAACCCAAGACCTGGAGATCGTTCACAGCCACACTCCCTTCACCATAGGATGGATGGGAGCGCGGATCGCACGCGCTCGGGGCATCCCTCATGTCTACACCCATCACTTTCTCGTCCAGGAATACCGTCGAACACTGGCGCCGTGGTTTCCCAAGAAATGGATTGATCGCTGGTTCAAGTCACTTCTAGGGCGATGCGACCTTGTGTTAGCCCCTTCGAGCGACGCCCGAAACGAAGTCGAAAGCTTTGGTGTTCCGGTTCCTGTTGGCGTACTGCCCTTTGGCCCCAACAAAAGAGAGTTTGACCAGCCCCCCGTCTGGGACGCCCGCACAGAACTGGGGATTGCAGAACCCCACCTCCTTTTGTTCGTAGGGCGGCTGGTGAAGGAGAAGAACATCGCGTTTGTGCTCCGGTCTTTTGGGATCCTTGCCAAGCGGCGAAGCGACGTCCACCTCGTCCTTGTCGGGGACGGGCCGAGCAAGGAGGATCTTCAGAGGCAAGCCAAAGAGCTGGGTGTACAAGGTCGGACTACGTTCTGCGGGTTCCTGATCCGGGAGAAGGTGGTGGACCTCTACCGCCAGGCGGACTTGTTTGTGTTCGGCTCCAAGACGGAAACCCAGGGGCTTGTGGTCCTGGAGGCGATGATGGGAGGAACACCGCCTGTGGCCGTGGACGGGCCAGGGGTGCGGGAAATGGTGCGGTCGGGCACGGACGGCTTCCTGGTCCCCGAGGACGAAAAGGTCTTTGCCTCGTGCTGCGAGGAGCTCCTCGAGAACCCAGACCACCGAAAGGAGCTGGGGCTGGCGGCGAAGGCCCGCGCTCAGGAGCTTTCCGCCCAGGCCCACGTCGCCCGCCTCGTTGGAATCTACCAAGATCTTTTGCGGACCCGATCTCGCTCAGCCGCCGTCGATCAGGGTTAAGCCCTGCTGAGATTGCTGCAAGCTGGTCGAACCCCGATACGCAGCGTTTACCCAGGACATAGGACTGCCCAAACAAAAAGCTCGGAACTGGCCCATCCTCGATCCGAAGGGATGATCTTAGAGGACGAAGGGGGCTTCTTGTTGGCGCTCTGTTACATTCACCGCGGGATCACCTGAATGGCCTCGGGATCTTCGCCTAAGATGGAAAGCACGAGCAACACAGCCCGGACTAGCCAGGAAGCGCTGCCGTGCGTTTCAACCCAGTAGTCTCCAAGATGCTTGGGGCTCCTCATACCAGCATCATTTCGCGCTATAAATGATCGGCCTGTGCCTGGCCACTTGACGGGAACATGGGCAGATAGTTTGTCCTTTCTCCACTCGACCACTGCCAACAAGAGGTCGCGCCAGC
>CAKZKH010000187.1 GCA_937122485.1 uncultured bacterium
TGGTGAGGAGGTGAGGGATGAACAACAACAAGACAGCGTTCGTGATGGTAGGAGTGGTGGGGCTGTCCCTCCTCCTTGCCGGCTGCGGCGGGCTCCTTGGCCCTCGGCCGGCGGACGCGGTGGCGATTGCCCCTGGCGACCCTGCAGTTGTCACCAGCGTGGATCCGCGGCTCCTGGGGGCGGAGGTGATCGAGGGCGAGTACATCGACGATCGCCTCCTGGTGGGGTACAAAGACAACGACCAGGGCCGGGCTGCCCTCCAAAGGGTTTTGGCCCTGGTGGGCGACCGCATCCTCGATAGCGTGGATCTTGGTGACATTGTGATTGTCTGCATTGACCTGAAGAACACCCTTGACGTGCCAGAGGCCCTCGGCCTGGTGATGCTCCTCGTGGCGGGCAAGCTTGACGCCCTGCCGGCGGATCCGGGTCCCGAGAAGGGTTCGGGGGTACCGGTGCCGGTGAAGCCGGCCAGTCGCCCAAAGCCCGTGGAGGGGATCGTGTTCGCCGAGCCGGACTACGTTGTTCCTCCCCCGGAGCCCATTCCGGAGCGGGGAGGCGAGCTGGACACGACCTCGCTCGAGCCCAAGGTGTACGATCCGAACGCCGATCTCCGCCCGTTCCAGTGGGCCCTGGACGCAGTCAACGCCGCCGCGGCGTGGACTCAGGCGACCGGGAACGGGGTCATCGTGGCTGTGATGGACACCGGCATTGATTCCACACACCCTGACCTCGTGGGGAAGGTGATCCGCCGGTACAACTGCCGAACTTATGCCGAAGTTGATCCCACGATCAACTTTGACACAGACAACCACGGAACGCACTGCGCGGGGATCATCGCCGCCAAGAACGACGGCAAAGGCGTGGTCGGGCTGGCTTACAATGTCCAGCTTTTTGATGTGCGCATCTTTGACCCTAGCTGGATTGGCACCATCAACTACGCCCACGGCGTGAAGTGGGCGGTGGACAACGGGGCCAAGGTCCTCTCGAACTCCTGGGGTGGTGCAGCTTACTCCCAGGTTATCAAGGCTGCGGTGGACTACGCCCTGGCCAACGGTGTCATCCACGTAAACTCTGCGGGGAACGACCGCTACGACATATGGCGGCGGCCGGCCAGCATCCCCGGGGTGATCGCGGTGGCAGCCTCGAACCCTCACAACAAGGCGGCGGATTTCACCACGCCGGGGTCGTGGGTCTCGGTGGCCGCGCCCGGGGTCCTCGTGCTCTCCAGTGTCCGCTCCCAGACGATCCAGGCCGGGACCGGATTGCCTCTCTACTACGACTACTATGACGGGACGTCGATGGCCTGCCCGTACGTGTCGGCCCTGGCCGCGATGATCCTGGAGAAGCACCCCACAGCCACCCCGTACCAAGTGAAGAAGCTCCTGGAACAGACAGCCAAGGACATCGAGGCGGCGGGTTTTGACAACAAGACGGGCTACGGCCTCATCCAGGCCGACAAGGCCCTGGCCGCGGCCCTGCCCGCGAACAACGGGGCAGCCCTCCGCGTCCACGTCGTGACCGCCAGTTCCTACAACCTGTGGGGCAACTGGTGGCCGGTGACCCACATGGACATCACCCTCCGCCGGGGCGGTCGGGACGTCGTGGCGGGCCAGACGGACTTGGAAGGTCGGGTCAACCTCGGCTTCCCCACCGGGGACTACCCCGGCGTCTACAACCCAGGGGAGGGATTGGGCTACTTCCCCATCCTCGAGCCCGGGACTTATGAGGTCCTTGTGGGTGGCGACGACTGCCGGCTGTTCGCGTATCGCACGGCGAACCGCGTGACAGGCCGGGCCACGGTAATCTTGACCCCTGGCGGGGTGCACACGGTGGACGTCCAGGTCAACACGGCCCTTCAGGTGACCCTCACCTGGTCCGGGGGCGGAGCGGACACGGACGTGGACCTCGCCGTGTACGAGCCCGGCGTGGGCTGGACGTACGCTTGGGCCCCCGGTCTCTGGGGCAGCTGGACGCCCGACCAGTCCGGCTCAAGCGGCACGGAGACCTACACCCTCTACGCTCCCGGTGAGGGCCCGTACGGAGGGCACTACGACGATGCCGTCTACGGGCTCGCCGTCGTGTTCTGGGGCGGGACGCCGGCCACGGTCACCGTGACCGTGCGCCAGAACACGGTCGTGGAGAACTACACGTTCACCCTTACCACACCCGGTTGGTACTACGCCTACACGGCCGGGCCGCCGGTGAGCCGCTGGCCGGGGTGGTGGAACAACTACGCCGGGCCCTGGGTGTTCTAGGGCTCACGACCCTTCCCCGTGGGGAAGGAGACATACGAAGGGGCCGGGACCTCCCGGCCCCTTTTCTTCAAGAAGCCGGTCTTGCGCCTCGGCAAGGGCTTCAGACCGTTGAGGACATAGGGGCCCCGGTTGCAGGGCGCCCCGCTAAGGCCACTTCGACAAGCCCAGGCCCGCGACCAGTCTTGGGCTTCAACCCCTTTCCCAAGATACAGGCCGAAGCTTTTTGGGGCCCTCTGTTTCTCCCTTCCAAGGGGCGCGATGCCGAGCCCCTCACGTTCTTTGGCCCCGTGGGTTGCGTTGATTGGGGAGCAATGTGGGCTTCAGCAAGCCCTGGCCGACTTGACACCCACCCCCGTTTCGTCCTATGATGTGGCAATTCTCAACCTTTGGAGGTGGAGGAAAATGAAAAAGTGGAATGGCGGATCGGGGCTTGGCAGTGTAGTCCTCTTTAAGGTCCTTGGGGCCAAGAAAGCTCTGTACCTGTTGAGCTTATTTGGCGCTTTGGCCGTTCTGGCCGGGGCCACCCACAAGTGG
>CAKZKH010000188.1 GCA_937122485.1 uncultured bacterium
CTTGTCCGTCACCAAAGCCGGGCATGGGCAGCGGGCGGACACTTCTGCCGCGTTGTTTTCCTCGTTGCACTCGCAGAAGGCATTCGCTTCGTCCACGGTGACACTGAAGGTGTGGATTTCTCCGCACTTCAAGGCCGGGGTGGTCCAGGAGACCTCCGCGCTTTGGCCCACGTCCAAGTCGGGCACGGACGCAAAGTCGGCGAAGACGCCGTTGACGTAGAAGCGGGCTGTGGTCCCGGGCGAGGCCTCCGTGCCCACGTTGGCCACCCGGGCCCGCAGGGTCACCGTGCCGTCCCCGCTGCAAACCGCGACGAATTCGGACACAGTGAGGTCGGGGTCTACCACGGCAAAAGTCACGGTCCGAACGTTGTTGGCTCCGGTGCACTCGCACTCGTTGTTGTACGGGTCCACCACCACGTTGATGGCGTAACTTCCACAAGGAAGGATTTCGTTGAGGGGGATTTCGGCTTCTTCCCCTTCGCCGGGGTCAATGATGAAGAGCAAGTACTCGCCTGTGGCATCACCGCTGATCTCCACTTGGATTCCCTCGGAACTTCCAAAGCACCCCAAGTTTTGGACCACCACCCGCACGGCACCCGGCCCACACGCCGTGGGCACCACGGGCTCCACGCTGAGGATGGCAAGGTCAGCGATGAGCACCGGTTTGTCCGCGCAGAGGGCGTTGTTGGTGCCATCGCACTCGCAGATCGAGTTCGCAGGATCGACCTCAATCCTCAGGGAGACAGCGCAGTTTTGGGTTGCGGTGCACAGGTTGAGGTTGAGGACTTGGTCCGTTACGGTGAAGGTGGCCCCTTGGCCGGGGGGCAAGCTGGCCGGGAAGAACTCTGTCCAGGTGTGGAGAATTTGTCCGGAGCAGCCCGCTCGGTCCAAGACAGTGATCCGGACCGGGACATCCCCGTTCCAGGCCCCGCAGCCGATATTTTGGATCGTGACCGCGCCAGAGATGCGGACGTAGTTATCGCCCGCGCAGCTCACGTTCAGTGCTTCGCTGGCCACAAGAAGGTCTGGGATGTCCACAGCCTTGGTGGTGCAGACGGTGTTGTTTGCGCCGTCGCACTCGCAGATCGAGTTCGTGTGGTCCAGCTCGACCCGCAAGGAAAGGGCGCAGTTTACGGCGGTGGTGCAGGCGTTGAGGGAGATCACCCGGCTAGCAAT
>CAKZKH010000189.1 GCA_937122485.1 uncultured bacterium
GGCGGGGTATCCCACGTTGAGCGGGGACCTGTGGGTGTTTGGGGGTGGGGGATCGGGAGGTGCGACGACCGGGTTGGTTTTCGGGGGGCTGGGTTTCGGCGGGAGCGCCTCGGCCTTGGCCCAGGCCAAACGCGTGGATTTGGAGCTGGGCTTCGGGGGGATCACGGTGGAATTTGCCCGGTCCCTGAGCGACAAAGCCCTCTTTGGGCTAGGGGTGGCCTTGGGGGGAGGAGGCTTGGACCTCACCGTGCGGGCGCGCATCGCCACGGAGTTTGCCGAGGCGTTGACCCAGCCCACGATGAGCCAGTTCAGCCTGGGGTTCCTGGGGGGCCTGGCCTACTTGCGGCTCCACCTGCAAGTGCTGGACTGGCTTTCCCTCGAGGGGTGGGTCGGCTACTTCCTGGGTTTGGCGGGGAACTGGGAGGAAGGCGGCCGGGAGATCCCGGGCCCCAAGATCGAGCTTCGCGCCCCATTTTTCGGCGTCCGGATTGGCTTGGGGGGCTTTGGACCGATCGAAGAGGAGACACCTTGAGGAGGAAAGAAATGAAAGCGCGTTTTTGGGGCTTGACGTTCCTGGGAGCTGGCTTGTTCCTTGGAGGCTGCTTGACCCCCCAGGGCTCCTCGGAACCCACCCTGCGGTTCCAGGCCCAGACGCCCACCTGCGCTGTGGTGGAAGAGCACTTTTGGGCCTGGGGGGAGGTGGGCAAGATCCTGTTCCAAGGTGGGGTTTACCTTCCCAACCCCTGCTACGAGGTGGAAGCTCAGCTTGAGCCCTTGCGCTGCGGGTGCTGCGCCCGCTGCCCCAACACCTACCAGCTGCGGCTGGTCGCTACGCGCCAAAACGTGGTGTGCGTCGAGTGCCTGGGCACGGTGTCCTTTGCCGGGGAGATTCAGGGCCTGGAGCCTGGCGTTTACGCCCTGGGCGCTGTCCTCGTCGTCGACGGTGCGGAGCGGCAGCTGACCGTTCTCCAGGTGGAGGTGAGGTGAGCTACAAGCGCCAAGCGGCCACGATCTCCCCGAAAAACAGGGTGTGGAGGTTGCCCCCGCTGTAGTACTTGGTGCGGACGGAGGCGTCGAGGAGGCCGGCGGGTACAAGGGACGTGCGCACCAGGACCCGGCACTCGTAGGCCACGTCGCAGCCGGCGATGATGGGCGGCCCCACTTCGGCCCCGGCCAGGGTCTGAAGCCGCAGGGCCTTGAACTTGTCCACCTCCCGGCCGGAGTGGCTCCCGCAGAAAGCCAGCTCCTCCTTCATCTTCCCAATCGGCACGCACACGGTGAACTCCCCGGTTCGTTCGATCACGCCGTGGGTGTAGCGGGTGGGGCGCACCAAGGCCAAGAACATGGGTTTCCCCCACACCGTGCCGATCAGGCCCCAGCCGATGGTCATGGCGTTGGGGCGACCGGCTTCGGCCCCCACCAGGAACGCCCCATCCCCGTGCAAAAGCTGCTCCTCCACGTCGGCAAACTTCGTCCAGGGCGCAATTCTCTTCATCGTCGCCTCCCCATGGCCCGCTCCAGCGGGTTTGGAAAGTAGCCGGTCAGGATGCCACCCCCGATGAACTCCCGCAAGATGGACGTGGCAGGGATCTCCTCCCCGGGGTAAGGGGGCAGCCAGCGCACCTCCGCAAGAAGCCGCTCCGCCTCCAGCTGTACCTTGGCCTGCCGCACCCCCAGAAGCAAAGGTTCCACCCGCGGCCGCAGCACCGACCACTCGTACACCAGCGCCGAGTTGAACATCACGTCCGCCTGACCCTGGTAGGGGAAGATGAACCGCTTCTCCCCCCGCCGGACATTGCCCCACACCTGGAGGGTCACCTCCGCAGGGTACCCGCGGAAGCTGACGTCCCGCACCAACCGACGCAGCAAGCGGGTGTCCGTGGTGGACAGCCGCACGTAGTCGTCCAAGTTGAGCTGGGTCAGCGCGGAAACGTAGATTTTGAACGTCTCCTTGGGATCGAAACCTTCGGGGAGGATGGCCGGGTTGAGGCAGTGCAGCCCCTCCACCAGCAACAGGGCGTCTTCAGAAAGCTTCAGTTCCAGGCCGTCTTCCCTCCGGCCGGTGGGGAAGTCGAACCGGGGCAAGCGCACGGTCTGACCCGAAAACAGGGCCGCCATGTGTTCCTTGAACAGGGGGACATCGATGGCCGCCAGATCGTCGAAGTCCGTCAGGCCCCGCTGGGCCATTACCTCCCGGCTCAAGTAGTAGTCGTCCAAGGACACGGGGTAGGGCCGGAGCCCGAGGGCCAAAAGCTGGATGGCCAGCCGCTTGGTGAACGTGGACTTGCCGGCCGAAGAAGGACCGGCGATGAGCACCAGGCGGGGAAGCGGGGTGCGCCCCACGATCATCTCCGCGATCTGGGCGATCTTCTGGCTGTGCAGGGCCTCGGAAACAAGGATCACCTCCGTCATCCGCCCCGTGCGCACCGCCTCCCGGACGGTCCAGGCGTCGTACACCCCCAACAGCTCCAGCCACCGCCCGTACTCGTCGAACACCTGGAGCAAGGGATGGTAGTCCTCGGTGGGGCCCAGTTCCGTGGGCTTCTCCCGGCGGGGGAAGCGGAGGATGAACCCCTGGTGGTAGGGGGTAAGGGCGAAGTACCGCAGGTACCCGGTGGAGGGGACCATGGGGCCAAAGAAGTGATCGCGCAGCGGCCCCAAGGTGTAAATCGGAACCGGTTGAGCGTTCCAGCAGGCCTGGAGCATTTCGCCCTTGGTGCCCTGACCCTGACCTCGGAGAACCTCCCCCACCTCCGCCAAGGGGAGAAGCTCTTTTCCAATGGGCAGGTTTCGCTCCACAAGGGCCCGCATGTGGGTCTCCACCCGGCGGAGCTCGCTGGGGGTGAAGGGGGGCCGGCCGGCCAAGCGGCAATAGTACCCCCCGAAAGGCACGGAGTGGTCGATGATCAGGCGCACCCCGGGGAACAGCTCCCGCACCGCCGCGGCCAAAAGGAAGCTCAGCGAGCGGGTGTAGATGCGGATCCCTTCGGAGTCGGTGAGGAAAACAGGGCGGACCTCGGCGTCCTCCCTCAACGGCTCGGACAGCTCCTGGAGCTTGCCGTCCACCACAGCGGCCATGGCCGGAATCAGGGGATCGGGGTAGGCCCCGGCCACAAACTCCTCCAGGGGCGTGCCCACCGTTCCTTCCAAAATCCGACCATCCGGAAAGCGCGCCTGGACCGTATCCCTAAGCTGAGCAGGCCATACCTTGGCCATGGGAACGGCAAGTATAACCCGAAGGAACCACGGAGGGGGCCCGGCCGAACAACCTTGCTCGCCGCCACCCACCCCGGTGCTCGCGCCCTAAAGGCCGCCAAGGCTTAGGAAAGCAGCACCGCGGCCCCGGAGGGGACGGCCCGACCACGGTAGAGGAAGGTCAGCTGGCGGAACGCCGCCCAGAGGTCAAATTCGTTCAGGGCGCTTACGCAATCCTTGGGGACGATCACCCGCAACCCCCGCAGGGCCGCCGAGCCCGCGGCGTGAAGAACACAGATGTTCGCCACCGTGCCCACCACCACCAGGTTCTTCACGCCCCACTTCCTCAAGATCTCGTCGAGCTCGGTGCGGAAAAACGGGTCGTAGGTGGTCTTGCGCACCACGGGCTCGCCCTCCCTTGGGGCAAGCTCAGCCACGACTTCCGCACCCCAGGTCCCCTCCACCACGTGGGGCGGCCAAATCCGGAACTCCGGATCGTCGGGCCGGTGCCAGTCCTGGGTGAAGGCGACCCTCACCCGTTGGGCCCGGGCCCGGGAAAGAAGTGCAGAAATTGGCTGGATCGTGGCCGGGGCGGCGGGGACGAACAGGGCCCCGTTTTCCCGCACGAAGTCGTTTTGCATGTCCACCACCAGGAGGGCCGTCTCCTCCCGCCGCAGCTCGATCCTCTCCGTCCAGGGGATTTCTGGAACTTCCACGTTCATTTTGCCACCTCCACCAAGGCCTGGAGCTTGGACGAAAGCCGAACCGGGTAGTCGGGAACTTCGCAGGGGGAAAGGTCGGCCAGCTCCGGAGGAAGACCAAAAAGACTCTGGCGGACCTCTTCTCGGCGTCTGGCGAGTTCGAGTTTGGAAACGAGCCTTTCCCCGCGGACAAAAACCTTCTTGAGGAGCGGGCGACCCGGGCCTTTTTCCTCGTCTAAGGTTACTAGGTCCGCAAAGCCCTCCCGCCAGACCTGGCACTTTCCCGGAAGGGTGAGTTTCCCTGGGCTCTTTTTCATCCGCGGCCCCTTTTCGTCCTCGACGAGTTTGTAGACCCCGCCCAGGGCGGGAACGTCCCAGGACACCCCGAGCCGGGTTCCCACCCCGTACCCCCAAGCCACACCCCCCCGCCTCCGGAATTCTAGGATCCGGTACTCATCGAGATCGCCGGACACGAAAACCCTGATCTCCGGAAGGCCGGCCTCGTCCAGGATCCTTCGCACCTCCCGGGATAAGACTGCGAGGTCGCCGGAGTCCAGGCGAACTCCCACCACGGTCTTCCCCGTTTCTTTGGCCTCCTTGGCCGCTCGAACGGCGTTTCTTGCGCCCTGGATGGTGTCGTAGGTGTCGATGAGGAGAACCGGGTGGGGATGGTCTTCCACGAAGGTCCGGAAAGCCGAGAGTTCGTCGGGGAAGGAGAGGACGTAGGAGTGGGCCATGGTGCCCACCACGGGGATCCCGTAGAGCTTTCCTGCCAGGACGTTGGAGGTGCCGTGGAAGCCGGCGAGGAAGCTGGCCCGGGCGGCGCGGAGGGCCGCTTCCACCCCGTGGTCCCGACGGGGACTGAAGTCCACCACCACCGCCTCCGGCCCTGCCGCCACCAAGATCCGCGCGGCCTTGGAAGCCACCAGGGTCTCGTAGTTGAGGACGTTGAGAAGCAAAGTCTCGATGAGCTGGGCTTGGATCCGCGGGGCGGTCACCGTCAGCAACGGCTCGTTAGGAAAAGCAATCTCCCCCTCGTCCATGGCCCAGACCTCTCCGGAAAACCGGAAGCTTGCCAGGTAGTCCAAAAAGGACCGGTGGAAGAGGCCCAAGCCCTGAAGGTAATCCAGGTCTTCTTCGGCAAACCGGAACTGTGGCAGAGCCTCCAGGAACGTGTCCAGGCCGGCGAAGAGGAGGAAGCGACGGTGGGGGACCGGGGAGCGGACGAAGTAGGCGAAGGTGGCCTCCTGGTCCATCCCCTGTCGGAAGTAGGAGTAGGCCATGGTGAGCTCGTAAAGGTCCAGGAAAAGCCCGGGCATGCCAACTGAATTCTAGCGGAAGGAACCGGCAACGCTCAGCCCTTGGACTCCTCGGCCTAGCACGGCCTTACCCAAGGAGAGCCACCAGGGGAAAGTTCTTTGGGGCGATGTTTGCGCCGAAAGTTGCGACCGGGCAACCGGTGCTCGTTCACCCTCTCCTACGTAGGGGGCAAGGCCCTTGGGACAGGGGATTCACAGTAGGGGTAAGGTTCCCTGCCTACCGAACCGTGCGCTCATACCAAGAAGGCGCGTTCACACCACGGCGGCGTAGGTCTGGAAGTCCCGCGGGGAGAAGAGCACAAACCGGACTTCGCCGAACGCGCCGGGATGCGCCACCAAGTAAGCACGCACCGTTTGGAGGGCGACCCGGGCCGCCTCCGCCACGGGGTAACCGTACACCCCGGTGGAGATGCTGGGAAAAGCCAGGGAACGGATCCCTCGCGTTCGAGCGAGTTTTAGGCATGAGCGATAGGCCCGAGCCAAGAGCTCAGGCTCCCCGTGCGTTCCCCCTCGCCAAACAGGCCCCACGGTGTGGATCACCCAACGGGCGGGAAGCTTCCCTCCTGGGGTGATCACCGCGTCCCCTGTAGGCAGAGGACCGCGTTCCCTACGGATTTGGGCCGCAGCCTCCGTCACCGCAGGCCCACCGGCGCGGTGGATGGCCCCGGAAACCCCACCGCCCGGGGTCAGGTCCGGGTTGGCTGCATTCACGATCGCTTCTACATCCTGCTGGGTAATGTCCCCTTGGACGAGCACGAGCTTGGTCCCGGCCACCTCGACCTCATGCCTCATACTCCCCCCTTTCGCCCTAGAACCACACAAGAACCATCAGCTCCAAAGCCCAACGCTCCTGCTCCACGCGTTCACGCTGCACCGGGAACAGTTTGGCGGGCCAACTGAACCAGCCCCTGGGCCAACTCCAGTGCTTCCCGGGCCCGTGAGGGGCGAATGCGCTCGCGGGGAGCCAAAGCCGCGCGGTCCCCCATGTGCAGGGAGACGTTCTCCATGCGGAGGAGGGTCTTGAACCTGCGGAACCCGGGGCTGCGGCGCACGGCCCGGGCCAAAAGATCGGAAATCCCCTCCCCTTCGAGCACCGAAGGGTCCTCACCCTGGACGACAAGCCAAGCCCGCAGGGCCCGATCGCAGGCGGTCAACGCCGCAGCGAAAGCCCAGTCGTAGACCCTCTGGCCCAACAGGAGTTCGGCCACGGAAAGATCGTGCTCGGCCTGCTCCAGGTACCGCCGCGCTTCCTCCCAGTCCACCTCCACCTCGCGCGCCCCCACCCCGGCCCGCAGCTCGTCCAGCATCCCCTCGTCGGGGAACCCCAGGCGATGGGCAAGCTCGTGGTACACCGTGCGCCGAATTTGGTCCCTCAGCTCCTCGGGAGTCTGGCACCATTCCTCCAGCGGCCGCTTGTAGATGACGAGCGTCCCCTCAAAATCCCTGGGGTTTTCGGCCTCGAGGATGGAGGGGCCCTCGTACATCCCAAACGGGTAGTCCGGGGGCACCAGCCCCCACTCCCGCATGAGCTCGTCCTCAGGGTAGTCCTCGACGCGGACCTCCAGCCCCTGGAGGTAGGGCCGAAACGAGGAGGGCAGTTCCTCCAGGGCCCCGCGCACCAGGGCCTGGAAGGCCGCGGGCGTCAAGTGCACCGGCATACCCAAAAATTATAGAATGCGGGGGGGTGATCCCGATGGAGTTGTGGATTTGGGTGGCCGCAGGCGTTTTGCTGGTGTTGCTCGTGCCCTCCATTCGCATCATTGGCCCGGACCAGGTGGGTCTGGTCATCAAGCGGTTGAGCTTCAAGAAGCTCAAGGAGGGCGAGGTGGTGGCCTTCCAGGGGGAGGCGGGATACCAAGCGGATCTTCTCCTCCCTGGCTGGCGGTTCAAGCTGTGGATTCTGTACAGCGTGAGCAAGCACCCCATGGTGCAGATCCCAGCCGGCCAGATCGGGGTGGTGATTGCCCAGGTGGGGAAGCCTTTGGACCCTGGAGCCAAGTCCGGGGTGTACAAGCCCGAGTTCGGGGATTTCCGGGACCTCCGCAAGTTCATGGGACTGGGAGGACAGAAGGGGGTGCAACGGCCGGTGCTTCCCCCGGGGACTGTGGCCCCCATTCATCCCGTGGGGTTCTTGGTGATCACCAAGGACCGGGTGTACGGGGTGCCCATCTCCCCGGAGCTGCAGGCGGAAAAGAAGTTGGGGCCGGCCACGTGGGGCCTCAAGCCCGAGGACTTCACCGTCACCGTGATCGAACCCCTCATGCGCCAGCTCCCCGACGGGACCTCCAAGCGGGTCGACGTGGTGGGAATTGTGGAAACGTTCGAAGGCCCACCTCTGGAGCCGGGGGACATTGCCGGGCGGCTGGAGGGATTCTCCGACCTTGCGGACCTGGAACGGAACGGGGCCGACGACCTCACCTTGGTCAACGCCGTCCTCAACAGCAAGAACAAGTTGCACAACAACTACCAGGACTACCAAGCGTTCCTCGACCACGGGGGCCGCATCGGCATCCAACACGACCCCCTCCTCTACGGGGCCTACAACCTCAACCCCTTCCTCGTACGCGTGCGGCGGGTGCCCATGGTGGTGGTGGAGCAGGGGGAAGTGGCGGTGATCAAGTCCTACGTGGGCCTGGAGCCGCGGGACGTGTCCGGGGCGGAGTTCCGGTTTGGGACCCTTGTACGGCCCGGCCACCGCGGGATCTGGCGGGAGCCGTTGCGCACCGGCAAGTACGCCCTCAACCCGTACTGCTACGACCACGAGATCGTCCCCACCTACATCCTCACCCTTAACTGGGCTCTGCAAACCTCCGAGGCCCACAAGCTCGACCGCCACCTCAGCCAAATCGTGGCCAAAAGCCGCGAGGGGTTCGTGTTCAGAATCGACCTCCAGGTGCAGATTCACATCCCCGACGTCCAGGCCCCCCGGGTGATCTCCGCCGTGGGCACGATGGCCAACCTGGTGGATGAAGTGCTCCAGGCCGCGGTGGGCAACCACTTCCGAGACAAGCTGCAAAGCATGCCGGCCATCATGTTCATCGAGAACCGCCAGCGCGTCCAAGAAGAGGCCCTCCACCACATCAGCCAGCAGCTCAAGGTGTACAACGTCGACACCCGGGGCGTGTTCATCCAGGACGTCATCCTCCCCGATCAACTCGTGGAGGTGCTCACCCAGCGGGAGATCGCCAACCAGCAAATTCAGACCTACCGCAAGCAGCAAGAGGCCGAGACCGTGCGCATTGAAACGGAGAAACAGCGGGGCACAGCGGACCAGCAGGCCGAGCTGGCTCGGTCCATGGTGGGCATCGAGATCGCCAGAAACCAGGCCTCGGCCCGCGTGGCCCAAGCCGAGGGGGAAGCCACGTACCTGGAGAAGGTGGGCACGGCCAAGGCGGCCGAGGTGCGGGCCGTGGGCCTGGCCCGGGCCGAGGCCTACGCCAAGCAGGTCCAAGCCCTGGGGGCGGACAACACCGCCTTGGTCAACGTCATCACCGCCCTGGCCACCAGCCAGCAGCCGTTCGTGCCCGAGGTGTACGTGGGGGGCAACGAGGCCCGCGGCGCTGCCGACGCTCTTTACGCCACCCTCACAGGACTCCTGCGCAAGGGGGGTCTGTCGGCCGTCTTGGGCCCAGGGGAGGGCAAAACCAGCGCCACGTAAACCACCTGGGGTTGCAGCGCGCAGAGAAGAGCGTAACGTTGCCCCCATGCGCGTGGGCTACGTGCAGTTTGGTCCAGCGTTTGGAGACAAGGAGCGCAACTTGGCCCGGGTGGGGGAATTCCTGGGCCGCGAACAGGCCGACCTCTGGGTCCTGCCCGAGCTTTTCTCTACCGGGTACCAGTTCGCCAGCCGCGAGGAACTGGCCGAACTTGCGGAGCCTGTGCCCAAGGGGCCGACAACCCAGCGGCTTGCGGCCCTGGCCCGGGAGCTGGGCTGCCACATCGTCGCGGGATTGGCCGAGCGCGCGGGCAAAGCCCTGTTCAACTCAGCGGTTCTGGTGGGGCCCCGAGGGTTTGTCACCGTGTACCGCAAGATCCACCTCTTCTACCGGGAGAGAGAGCTTTTCACAGCAGGCAACGTGCCGTTCACCCCCGTGGAGGTCGCCGGGGCCAAGGTCGGTCTCCTGGTGTGCTACGACCACTTTTTCCCCGAGGCCGCGCGGAGTCTGGCCCTGGCCGGGGCGGAAGTTTTGGCCCACCCAGCCAACCTGGTCATGCCCGGCCTGGGGCAGATGACCATGCGCGTGCGGGCGTTGGAAAACCGGGTGTTCGCCGTCACCGCCAACCGCGTGGGGGAGGAGAACCGCACCGGAGAACCCCTGCGGTTCACCGGCCTTTCCCAGATCGTCTCTCCCAAAGGCGAGGTCCTCGTTTCCTCTGGCGAGCAGGGCGAGGAAGCCCGGGTAGTGGAGATCGAGCCTTCCTTGGCCCGGAACAAGAGGATCAACGCCCTCAACGATTTGTTTTCCGACCGCCGCCCAGAGTTCTACCAGGCCCTGACCCGGCCGTAACAGGCCTCCGCGCGGGCCGGCTTGGCCGCCTGCTCCAGCAGGCGCTTGGTCAGCTCGGCGAACACGATCTGCCGGTCGGTGACCACAATGTCCTAGACCTTGGACGAGAACAGACCTGTCTTGCCCCGAACCCCTGCAATCAACCCCGGAGCCTCTCCTCTTGTTGGGTCACCGGACACCTCCCCCGCGGGGGTATCCCCGCCGAAGCCCTGCCCGGCCAGCGGCCAAACACCCTGGGGCGTGGCCTTCTGGGTCGCACCACCTGGGCCGCCCTCTGGAGTAGGATCGTGCCATGCTGAAGGTGGCCACCTTCAACTGCAATTCCGTGCGCAGCCGGCTGCCCCTGATCCTGGACTGGCTCAAGCGGGAGTCCCCCGACGTCCTCTGCCTCCAGGAGACCAAGGTTCAGGACGAGGAGTTCCCGGCCTTGGAGTTCCAGACCGTTGGCTACCACGTGGTGTTTCGCGGGCAGAAGGCCCACGCCGGTGTGGCCCTGGCCACCCGGTCCAAGCCCAAGAACGTGCGCTACGGACTCGACGACGGGGGTCCAGCCGACGAGCCGCGGCTCGTGCAAGCCACAGTGGAAGGAATCCCCATTGTCAACACCTACGTTCCCCAGGGGCAATCCCTGGACTCCCCCATGTTCCAGTACAAACTGGAGTGGTTCGCGCGCCTCCGGACCTATTTCGACCGCTACTTTGCCCCGGACAAGCCGTTGCTGTGGTGTGGGGATTTCAACGTGGCCCCCGAGGAGATTGACGTGCACAGCCCGGAAAAGCTCAAGGACCACGTGGATTTTCATCCCCAGGCGCGGGCGGCCTTAGACCAGGTGCGCCGCTGGGGGTTTGTGGACGTGTTTCGTCTCTTCCATCCCGGGGAACCGGGCCACTACACGTTTTGGGACTACCGAGTGCCCCAAGCGGTGGAGCGCAACGTGGGTTGGCGGGTGGACCACATCTGGACCACGAAGCCCTTGGCCGCGCGGGCGCTGCGTTGTTGGATCGATCGGGAGGCGCGCCGAACGGCCAAGCCCTCCGACCACACCTTCCTTGTGGCGGAGTTCTCTCCCTAGAAAAAAGGCTGCCCGGATGGGCAGCCACGCAGGCCGTCGTTCACTTCTTCCGCTTCAAAAGCAACCCAAGCTTGGCCTGCATCCACTCCCTTAGCCGCTTCATCGTCACCTCCCTGTATGCACCCCACCCTCTGCACCCCAGACAAGACTTTTCACTGGTCCGATTCTGCACTGGGCCGGTGCTGTTCGACCCCGCGGGGGGAGCGCACCTTTGCCTCGCCGGCCCGAGACATTTCCCCTTGCTCGTCTCCCACCGGGCGGGGAACCTCTGCACCGTGAACCAGGTACGTGTGGGCGTTCTTTGCGGAGGAACTTCGGCAGAACGGGAGGTTTCGCTGCGGTCAGGGCGGGGCGTGCATCGGGCCTTGCGCGCCAAGGGCTGGGACGCCGAGCTCATCGAGATCGACACCTTCGATGGTCTGCCCCAGCGCCTCAGACCCTACCCCGTGGTGTTCAACATCCTCCACGGTGGACCTGGCGAAGACGGCACGGTACAGCTGCTTTTGGACCTTATGGGCAAGGCCTACGTGGGCTCTGGGCCCCTGGCCTCGGCCCTGGCCATGGACAAGGTGGAGTCGCGAAAGCTGTTCTCCGGCAAGGACCTTCCCGTACCCTCCTGGCTTGTTCACAGCGCGGGGGACCTCGACGCTTTCTTGGCACGGGCCGAGGGGCTGGGGTTCCCCTTGGTGCTCAAACCCCGGCGGGAGGGCTCGAGCGTGGGCCTCCATGTCGTGGAAAGCGCGGAGAGGCTGAAAGCGGCTGCCTGCGAGCTGAAGGCCCAGTTCGGGGAGTTCCTCGTGGAAGCGTACATCCCCGGCCGGGAGCTCACCGTGGGGGTCCTGGAGCGCCAAACACAGCCCGAGGCACTGCCCATCGTGGAGCTGCGACCCAAGGGCAGGGAAGTGTTCGACTGGAAGGCCAAATACACCCCGGGCGAGTGCGAGTTTCTCTGTCCCGCCCCGCTTTCCCCGGAGGAGTCCGCCCGAGTCCAGGAAGTGGCGCTGCAAGCCCACAAGCTCCTGGGCTGCCGAGATTTTTCCCGGGCGGACATCCGCCTGGACCCCCACGGCACACCCTACATCCTGGAGGTGAACACGCTTCCCGGGATGACGGAGATGTCCACCTTGCCCCGGGCCGCCCAAGCGGCCGGTCTCTCCTACGAAGATCTCGTGGACGGCCTAGTTCGCCGAGCCCTGGCCCGCTTGGCGTCCACCCCCGCTGTGGGTTAGAGTAGGGCCGAGTCCTCGTGCTAAGCGTTGGCTTTGTTGGGGAAGGAGGTCGGCTGTGAAACTCAACTGGATTGGGCATGCCTGTTTTTTGGTTGAATCCAAAGACGGCACGGCCATCGTGACCGATCCGTACGGGGAGAACGTCCCCTACAAGGCCCCGGAGGGACCGGCCCACGTGGTGACCGTGTCCCACGAACACTTTGACCACAACGCCGTGGGCCGGGTCAAGGGCTCCCCCCAGGTGCTGCGGGGCGTGGGCGAGTGGAACGTGCGAGGAATCCCGTTCCGGGGCATCGCCGCGTACCACGACACCAAGGGCGGCCGGGAACGCGGCCAAGACGTGATTTTCAAGTTCACAGTGGACGGCGTGACCTTGGCCCACTTCGGCGACCTCGGCCACACCCTCAACGCCGAGCAGCTCAAGTTCCTGCAGGACGTGGAGGTGGCCCTCCTCCCCGTGGGAGGGTACTACACGGTGGGCCCCAAGGAGGCGGTGGAAATCATCAAGTCCCTCCCCAAAGTGAAAGTGGTTGTCCCCATGCACTTCCGCACCCAGGTGGTCAAAGACTGGCCCATTCGCCCGGTGGAGGAGTTCCTCCAGGAGGCCGCTCTCCCCACCAAGAACCTGGGCCAGGGCCCCGTGGAAATCACTCCAGGAAAGCTCCCCACCACAAAGGAGGTGTGGGTTCTCGACTATGCCTAAACCGTCCGCGCGAAGTCAAGCGGCTCCCGCTTCCCCCATCCGCCGCCTCTACCCCCTGGCCGTGGAGGCCAACAAGCGGGGCAAGAAGGTGTATCACCTCAACATCGGCCAGCCCGACATCCCCACCCCCCAGGCGTTCATGCAAGGCGTGCGCCAAGCCCGCATCGAGGTCTTGGACTACGCTCCTTCCCCGGGCATCTCCGAGGCTGTGGAGGCCATGGTCCGCTACTACGCCGATCATGGGCTGCAGGTGGCCAAAGAGGAGATCCTCATCACCATTGGGGGTTCGGAGGGCATTACCTTCGCCCTCAGCATCGCCTGCGATCCCGGGGACCACGTGCTCGTCCCTGAGCCGTTCTACCCCAATTACCTCGGGTACGCCCGGCTCACCAACGTGGAAATCACCCCCATCACCACCCACCGCAAGGACGGGTTCCACCTTCCCCCCAGGCAGGAAATCGAGGGTCTGATCACACCCCGTACCAAGGCCATCCTGTTCTCCCACCCCGGGAACCCCACCGGGGTGGTGTACACCCCCGCCGAGCTGGAGATGCTCGTCGCCTTGGCCCTCAAGCACGACTTGTTCATCATCTCCGACGAGGTGTACCGGGAGTTCGTGTACGACGGGGTGCACAAGAGCTTGCTCTCCTTCCCGGAGGTGCGGGACCGCGTCATTTTGGTGGACTCCATTTCCAAGAGGCTTTCGGCCTGCGGGGCCCGGGTGGGAGCCCTGGTGTCCCACAACAAAGAGGTGATGGCGGCGGCCCTCAAGTGCGCCACGATCCGCCTCTCGGCCCCTACGTTTGAGCAGCTGGGCTTGGTGGCGTTCATGGCCGACCCCAACCACAAGAAGGTGGTGGAGGAGATGATCGGGGAGTACAAGGTGCGCCGGGACCTGTTCTGCCGGGAGCTCCTAGCCATCCCCGGCGTGACCTTCCGCGTCCCCGAGGGGGCGTTCTACGTGATGATGGGCCTTCCTGTGGACGACGCCGAGGCCTTCATCCGCTGGATGCTCACGGACTACCCAGGACCGGAGACGGTGATGCTAGCTCCGGGAGCGGGCTTCTACCGCACAGAAGGGTGCGGCAAGGACGAGGCCCGGGCGGCCTACGTGCTCAAGACCGAGGACCTCAAGCGGGCTTGTTCCGTTCTCGCCGAAGGTCTCAGGCTCTACGCTCGAGCCGCCGCCCCGGCCGGGAGGGGTTAGACGGACAAGGAGCGCTTGGACCTCCTTGTGGTGGCCCGGGGTCTCACGCCATCCCGGACCCAGGCCCAAGCCCTCATCCGCGCCGGCCGCATCCTCGTGGACGGCCGGGTGGTGGACAAACCCGGGACCCCTGTCCCCCCCACGGCGGAGCTGAAGGTTGTGGAGCCGCCGCGGTACGTGTCCCGGGGCGGGGAGAAACTCGAGGCCGCCCTGCGGGCCTTCGCCGTGAGCCCCGTGGGCAAAGTCTGTCTGGACGTGGGCGCTTCCACCGGCGGCTTCACCGACTGCCTCCTCCAGCACGGGGCGGCCAAAGTCTATGCCCTCGATGTGGGCCGGGGTCAATTGGATTGGAAACTCCGTGAAGATTCCCGGGTCGTGGTGCTCGAAGGCCGCAACGCCCGCTTCCTCACCCCCCAGGCCCTGGGCGAACTTGTGGACCTCGTCACCGTGGATGTGTCGTTCATCTCCCTGCGGCTGGTCCTTCCCCCCCTTGAAGGGATTGTCCAACCCCAAGGGGACGTGGTCGCTTTGGTCAAGCCCCAGTTCGAGGCCGGCCGGGACAAGGTGCGCAAGGGCGTGGTGAGCGACCCCAGGGTGCACCGGGAAGTGCTCGAGGGGTTGGTGGATTTTGTCCTAACGGAACTGGGCTGGTCCGTGCTCGGGGCCGTGCCCTCGCCGCTTCTCGGTCCAGCCGGCAACAAAGAGTTCTTCGTCCACTTGGGGCCCCGGCCGGGAGAAAGCGTGGAACTTCAGTGGAGCCAGTTGGGGATCGGAGAGGGTTCAGAGGAGAAGAGCACCGGCGAGGGCCACAGCCCCCAAGAGAACAGCACTGGGGGCCAGCAGCCGCCGCCAGGTCGCCAATAGGCTCGCCCCCGCGTACTCCGCAGAAACGGTCAAACAGGGGTGCAAGGGGGAAAGTAAGTACCCCAAGTACGTGGCCTGGTACAGCACCGAGAAGCCCCACAAGCTGATAGAGCCCTTGGCGGCAAGGTAGATGGGCAAAACCACGGACACCGCGGCCTGCTGCCTTCCTGTGGCCAGGCCCATCAGGAGCCCCAAGCCCAAGACCACGCCCAGGACCGGAAGGTCCAGACGGGCCAACAGCCCGGGCAGCCCCGAGGCCTGGAATACCCCCAGGTACAGAAACATGCCCACCAAGATGAGGGAAAACCGCCAGGGTGCTCCCTTCCAAACCAGCTGGGGCACCTCCCGCCAGGACACGCCCCCCACCACGGCCAGCCCGAAGCTTGCACTCAAGGCGATCAGCGTAGCGAGCTCAGGCACCGGGAGCGCCACCAACCGCTTGAGGGCGTAGTCCAGTCCGGGAGCCAAGAGGAGCACCGCGAAGGGGAAAACGAACCGCCAGCGGGAGCCAGCGTTCAAAGCCGGCTTGGGACCCCGAAACGGAGCGAGGAGGAACGCCGCGCCCAGCCCCATGGCCAGGGCGGCCCAGGGGATCTGGTAGGGAAGCACGGTCCACACGTCCTGGCCGGCCAGCTTGGCTCCCGCAATCAGGGCCGTGGACATGGGGTAGAAGAACAGAAGCACGTGGCGGAACCACACGTTGGCCGCAGCCCGCTCCTCGGGCTTTCCTCCACCCACCCGCTCCAGAATGGGGGCGGAAAGGAGGGCCCCTCCGGGAATGGGCAAGAGCCCAAACACCGCCGGAGTGAGGGCAAAGGCCGTGCGCCTGCCTCCAGGCAGCTGGGCCACCAACGGCTCCATCCACCCACCCCGCTCCAGGGCCGCCCCAATGAGGGGAATGAGCCCCACGGCCGCGGCCAGGGCCAAAACCCCAGGATCGGCCAAGGCCTGCACCATGACGCCGGGCAGCGTCCCCAAGGGAACAGCCAACAGCCCAAGCACGAGGGAGCCCAAGGCCATGGCCCCCCACAGGCTCCACCGGGCCAGGCCCAGAAGAACCCCAAGCGACAGTGCAAACCCGATCCAAACCATGGGAAGGCGGGATTATCCCCAAAAAGGCGGGCCGCGCGATCCGGCCCGCCTCCGTGCCCGTTCGGCAAGCCTACAGCTTCAGTTTCGCCAGGTTCTCGGGAACAAAGTACGCGTCCGGGATGTCCGCGGCTGACCTCTCGCTCAGGCCAATCGTCGCCTTGGCCCCCTTCACCACGTCTTCCATCACCAACCGCGCCGGACGCAGCCCCAACGCATCGCGCACCAGCTCGGGCACCGTCAAAACCCGGGTCAGCTTGCCAGTTCGGTCGAAGAACTCCACCCGCAGGACGATGAACTCCCCTTGGTACACCCACAGGTTCAGCCGTGCCCAGTCGGCCTTGGGGTCCGTGGCCGTAAGCACAAGCTTCCAGACCCGCACCCCCTGCAAGGTTTCCTCACCGGTAAGCTCGGCCCTGTACCCCTGCCGGTAGGTGAACCCCCGGGCCACGTCCTCGTACGTGAAACCACTGCCTGCGATGAACTCCCCTTTCCGCTCGGTCTCCCCCACCAGTTCCTTGAGGATCTCCAGATCGGGGAGCCACAGCCAAATCCGGGAAGGCCCTCCTTGGGGGAGGTGGGCCAGGAACAGGGTGCCGGAAACTTCCTCAGGGAGGACGTAAAGGAGGAGGGTCTTGGCGCTCCCGTCGGGGTACCCCTTGGCCCAAACCCGGAAGGCGAAATCACGCGGGGCCTGGCGGGGCTCCTCCACCCGGACCTCGAGGGCCAGGTACATGCTCCCCTTTCCCGTTCCCAAGAAGCTCTGCTCTTCCACCCTCTCCAGGATTTGATCGGCCGTGAGGGCCTGGGCCATCGCCACGGCCGCCCCAACCGCCACCGCCATCGCCAAAACAACGCTCTTCATCGCAAACCTCCTTCATCACCGTCTCCACCGGGGGAATGGGCCCGGTGGACCGCAACCCGGGGGCGCACCGGCCGCCATGCCGGCAGCACCCATCTGGGCGGGATCCATGCCAGCACCGCGGGGAGGATGAACAACGCCCCCAGCAGGCTGGTGATCATGGTGACCGCCACCAGCCACCCAAAGGTCACCAGGGCCCCGAACCGCGACAGCAACATGACCAAGAAGCCCAAGGTGAGCGTCACGGCGTTGACCACAATGGCCTTGCCGGCAAAGCGGAACGTCTCTTCCAGTCCTTGGGCGTGGGAGAGTCCCTGGCCCCGGGCCCGCCGGTACCGGGCAAGGAAGTGCACCGCGTAGTCCACCCCAATCCCCACCGAAAGGCTGGCGATCATGATGGTGGCCATGTCCAAGTAGGCCCCGGCGTAGCCCATGATCCCGAAGTTCCCGCCCACTGCCACCACCAACGGGACCAACGACAGAAGCCCCGCACCCCAAGAAAGCATGAGGAGGGAAACAATGGCCCCCACCGCGCCAAAGCTCGCCCCCAAGCTCACCAGCTGAGACCGGATGATCTTCTTGGAAAGCTGGATGTACAGAGCAGGAGAACCCGTGACGTAGTAGGAGACCACGGGGGCCGGCTTCTCTTGGGCCAAGAACTCCTCCACGGCCTGGGTCAGCTGCTCATAGCCCGACAGCCCCACCGAGCGGACGCGGGCCGAAACCCGGCCCTGGGCAAAGTCCCGGGTGGCCAGGCTGGACGTGACTTCCCCTCCCCCGGACTCGTAGAGGATGAGGGTCTGGGCCACAGCCCGCGACGTGGTGGGGAGGGTGTAAAAGGCCGGGTCATCGCCCCTCAACGTGAAGTAGGTCTCCTTCACCAGGTCGGCCAAGGACGAAGTGGCCCCCACCTCCGGCCGGGCCTCCAGGAAAGCCTGCAACCGATCCATGAACCGCAACACCTCGGGGTCCTTCAGCCCATCCCGCCGCCCGGTGTCCACCACCACCGACAGCTCCTGGCTCCCCCCAAACTGCCGTTCCACGAACCGCAGGCCCTCAACCACAGGGGAATCGGCGCGAAAGTACTTGGTGAGGTCGGACTCCACCCGGACCCAGGGAACGCCCGCCAGAAGCGCGCCGAGCACGCCCACAGCAAGCCCCAAGGTGACCACCGGCCGCCGGGCCAGGAAGCGAGAACTCCGGTCCGCCAACCCGTCAAACCAAGGCACGGAGCGGGTGCGCTTGGGCCGGGGGGGGAGGAGGGCCAACACCGCCGGGATGAGCGTGAGGGCCAGCACAAACGCCACGACGGTCCCCACAGCAGCGAACAACCCAAACTCCCGTGTGGGAACCAGGAACGACGTGAGCAAGGTGAGGAACCCCGCGGCCGTGGTCAAAGCAGCCCCGGCCAGCGGCAGGAGCATCTCCAGGGCCACGCGCTCGGCCAGCTCCCTTCGCTCCCCCCCAGCCCGGGCAAGCTCGGCGTGATCGTTCACCACGTGAATTCCATAGGCGCTCCCCACCGCCACCAGCAACACAGGCATGAACGTGGAGATCATCGTGAGCTTTGCTCCCACCAAAGCCATCAGGCCCATCGTCCACACCAAGGCCACCAGGACCACGCCCAAGGGAAGAAGAACGCCTCGCAAGCTTTGGAAGCTCAGGAACAGCACGGCCACCACCACGGCCACCACCACGGGGAGGAGCAACGCCAAGTCCTGACGCATGTTGCGGTTCACGTACACCAGGAAGGCCGCGTCCCCGGAGATGTAGAACTTCTCCGGTTGGGCGTACCGGGCCTCCAACGCCTTGAGGTGGTCCAGCACCCGCCCCATCGCTTCCTCGTTGTCCTCAAGGTCAGGGGTCACCCGGAGGACAATCACGGCTCCGGACCCGTCGGCGCGCACCAGGGTGTCCCGCACCATCCGCTCGGCCAACACCTTCTCCCGGAACAGGGCCACGTCCTCCTCGCTCTCGGGGGGACGAGGGAGGATGGGGCGCACGGTGATGGCAGTGGCCGTGCCCTCCACGATTTTGACGGTGGCGGGGGAAACGACTTCTTCCACCAAACGCTCATCCACCAGCACCTGGAGCTCGGTGGTCAGGGCGTAGAGTTTCCCCAGCGAAGGCAGGTCGAAGATTGTGCCTCCTTCTTCCGCCGCCATGGCGAACATGAACAGGGACTGGCCTCCAAACACCTCGCGGGCGACCTCGTACTGGGCCACCACAGGGTCCCCCTGGGGGAGCATTTTGGAGTAGTCGGCTTCGAACCCCAGCCGGGGAAGGAACAAGGCAAACACAGCGGTGATGGCGGCGATCGAGGCCAGCGTGGCTTTGGGGTGACGGATGAGGAACCGCAGGACCCGGGTCACTGGGCGTCCACCCCCACCAAATAGTTCAACCGTTGCAGATACCCGGAGAGGAACAGAACGTACACGTCTTCATGCGAGCCGCGCACCTGCCGTCGGCCCTCGAAGGCCTGCACGAGGCCCCCAGCCAAAGCGTTGTAGGCCTCGGGCAGGGGGTCAGGAAGGTAGTTCACCGGGGCTGGGGTACAGAACCAAATGAGCTCCGTCTGGGGAGGGATCACAATGGCAAAGACAAAAGGCTCTTCGGTCCACGGTTCGGTAGGGAACCCCGCCAGGGCCTTGACGGTGACCAACCCGGTGGCCCGCACGGCCCGCACAAACGCCAAGATCCTCAGGGATTCCTCCATGGTTCCGGTCTGATCCACGATGAGCAGGCGAAGGGTTTGCTGGCCCAGACTGCCCCATCCCAACGCCAGCAGGGTCACGACCAATGCAAGCGCTTTCCTCACAGAGCCTCCATTTCCGGGCGCAGGCCGCGCCACACCAAGTCCGCCAGTTCCTTGGGCCCCAGGCGGCGGAACTCCCCGGCCACGGCGTCTTCGCCCACCGCGCGGTCGGTTACAGCTTCCACCAGACCCAAGAGGGCGTAGGCCAGAAACAAAGGGTGGCCTTTACGGATTTCCCCCCGGTCCATGGCCTGGCGGAGAAGGTCGGCCACAATTTGGGCGTACTCCTCCCGCAACTGGGCCACAGCCTCCTGCAAGGAAGGAACCTCCGCCCGGCGGGCCCGACCCAGCAGGCCGACCTCCTTGCCCCCGGCCAGGGCCTGGAAGTGGGTGGTCATGACCTGGCGGAGAACCTCCACCCCAGGCAAGCCTTGGCGGAGGAGGTGCTGGGCTGCCTGGAGGTACCGCTCGTACTCGGCCCGCACGGCGGCCAAGAAGATCTGTTCTTTGGAGGGGAAGTAGTGATACAGGGCGCCGATGGACACGCCGGCTGCCCGGGCGATGTCGCGCATCCCCGTGCCATGGAAGCCCAAGCGGGCAAAGGCGTCACTGGCCGCGGCCATGACGCGTTCCACGAGGGGGAGGTCGCTCTCCGAACGAACGTTCGTTCGCACGCCCCGTTTGTACCCGCCCTCTACCTCCCTGTCAAGCCCTCCCCACACGAACTGCACTTCCACACGATTTCCCCGCTCCACAAGTTCCACCGCACCGGAACCAGCACCCCCTTCCCACACTTCGGGCAGGGAATTCCTAGTTCCACCCCACTCAGCTGTGCTTGAAGCCCGCCCTCCACCCTGGTTGTCCCCCGCATGCTGAGGGCCAGCTCCTGGGGAAAGCTCAACGTGACCTTGAGCTCGTCCAGCGGGGGAGCGAGCACCCCCGCCTGGATGGAGCCCTCCAGGCGGAGGACGAGTCCCCGCTGCTCAAGGCGCACCAACACGAGGAGCAGGCCCGCCAGAAGCCCTACCACAACGAAGACAAGCACCAACCCCAACAGCTTTTCCCAGCGATCCACGGCCCCTCCTTGGGCAACCCTGTGCCCAAAAAAGCGCGCCCGGGAGGACTCGAACCCCCAACCCTCGGCTCCGAAGGCCGATGCTCTGGTCCTATTGAGCTACGGGCGCTGGGAGGAGCGACGGGACTTGAACCCGCGACCGCCGCGGCCACAGCGCGGTGCTCTGCCAACTGAGCTACGCTCCCCGGGTACGCCCGGGAGGACTCGAACCCCCAACCCGTGGGTTAGAAACCCACCGCTCTGTCCGGTTGAGCTACGGGCGCTGGAGCGGGTAACGGGAATCGAACCCGTGTCACTGGCTTGGAAGGCCAGCGCTCTACCATTGAGCTATACCCGCCAACCCAATCTTCGCCTATCTTAGTCCAAGACCGGCAAGAGGGTCAAGGACTGGAGGCGCCGGGCTTCTTGTGCCTTGCCGACCCCCGCCCCGCTGGCTATATTGGGAGGGAGCTTAGGGCGTAGCCAAGCGGTAAGGCAGCGGCCTTTGGAGCCGCCATTCGGAGGTTCGAATCCTCCCGCCCTAGCCCGTGGCCCACGTACAGGTCCTTTCCATCACCCCGAACCCCGAGGCCCTCATTGCCCGTTGCGCCCGCGTCTCCCACCGCAGCGAGGCCCGTGCCTCCCCCCAGTCCGACGCCAAACTGATCCGCCGCCTCATCGAGCTGGGCCACGAATCCGTTTTGGAACTCGCCTCCGCCACCTTCCTCCTTGAGGGCCTGTCCCGCGCCTGCGCCAACCAACTCACCCGCCACCGCCTGGCCAGC
>CAKZKH010000190.1 GCA_937122485.1 uncultured bacterium
GTCACAGTCTGCTCCCAGGTGGGGTTGGCCGGCGTCCAAAAGAAGTCCCCCACGACAGGAGCGCGGTTGATGACTGTCGTAAAGGTCCCTGGCCCTGAGAGCTCCGGCGTTTGATACGTTGACGCTACTGCCCCTTCGCTATGCCACACCACAGTTCTTAGCAGAATCTTTCGCCCGGCCGGAGCCGTGTCTTTCAAAGTGACCCAGATCTCCAGCTCCACCGTTGTGTCGTCCGGTACGACGTTGTTCGCCCCCGTTGTCACACGGACCCCTGCCAGGCTGAGCCCAACGGGGTCGGCTACTTCCCCCAACAGGGCACCGTCCAACTTTCTCCTGACCTCGACCCGGGCCACGTGCTGATCGGCAAGCGGGCTGGTTTGTTCCCCGTTGCGGATGGTCAGTGAAGTTATTCTTACATCGTACGGATCATTGTCCGAGTCGCCGAGTCTCAGACGTTGAGCAAGGAAGCAAACACCCTGCGCCACAGCCTTGCTCGTCACCACGGGATCAGCGACTCTCTGCTCCAACCCATTTCCAACCTGAGGCCCCGTGACGAACTCCGCTGTGCTTTCTGTACCCCCCGGCGGCTTGCGGAACGTTCTTGAGTCCTCGGTATGTGTCACCTCCGTTCGCAAACGGAGGCCTCGACCATCGGGTACATCGGTTCCAAGCGTCACCCACAACTCGATGATCTCGGTGGTATCATCTGAAACGATATTGTTATTGCCAGTAGAGATACGAAGCCCTCCTGAATTGAGTCCTGCTGTGGACGTAGTTGCCCCCATTAGAGCCCCGTCGCGCGCGCGGATGGCCTCGATTTTGACAACGTGGGTCTCAGAAAGGCGCTTGGTAACGTCATAGACGTTTTGTACCACAAGGGTGTTGATCGTCACATCGTACGGATCGAGGTCGTCATCCCTGACCTCGATCCGCTGGGCGAGGAACCTCTGCCGCGAGAACACCTGGCCGCCCGAGAGATCAAGGTTCTCCACCTCCAGACCTTCCGGCTGGCCAATGGTAAACAGGGGAGCGGTGCCCTCTGCGGGGAAGTCTGTATACTGGCAGCGCACCACCACCGCAAGTTGGAGTTCGTGGCCTGCGGGGGCGTCACTCTTTAACGTAACCCAAATCTCCAATTCCTCTTCTCCAAATGCCGGAATCTTCTGGTACGTGGACGCGGGGTTTATCAGTGTCCCTGTGCTCGTCAAGTTGCCGAGTTCTGTTGAGGTCGCCTCTCCTACCAGGGCGTCGTCGCGCGCGCGGCGGATCTCAAGCCTACTGATGTACGCACCGGTAAGCTTTGTTGCAGGTGCGGCATTGGACAGGCGCAACTGATTGATGGTCAACTCGAAGGGGACACCCGCAGCATTGACCACGATTCGCCCTGCCAGGAATCTCTGCCCGCGGTACACGTAAGCATCATCCCCCACACGGTCAAATGTTATCTCAGGAGACGGGCCCACCGCGAAGCACGGTATGCGCCACATGTACACACCGTACTCGGTGCCACCGATCGTAATCCGCGTATCCCCCAGACAAATTTCTTTGCCCAGCGGAACCGTCGCCTTCAACTTCACCCGTACACGCAACTCAACCTGCCAGGTGAACTGCGCGTAACTTGAACTGATGCCCACGGGGACTCCCGTGGTCGTCAGCGTTGCGAGCTGGATCGCGCTCGTCTGCGAGCCGATCACCCGGCCATCGCTCACCCTGACAATTTCGATCCTCTCAATGTCTGAGCCCGCAAGGGCGTCGGAGGCCAATGCCGTGTTTCTGACCAAGACAGATTCGAGCGTTGTGGGCAACGCGTAGAACACGCTAACTTGCACACAATTGATGCGTACCTCACCTCCTGTAAGATAAGCCCGCAACACCACAGAAAAGGAGCTGCTGTTGATCTCAGCAGGCGTCCAAGACCGGCCCCAGAGCCAATCCCGAGCGCCCACCGACTGCCACTCAGGCTCTCCTCCGCAAGTTGCCTCTGGTAACCACACCCGAGATTGGTGTGGCGACAGCCCAGTCCCAGTTAGAAGGCGCACGAACACGCCCGCATGCTGGTTTGAATCCCGGGAACCTAAAATCTTCACAACAATCCCCTTGATGGAGGCATTCGAGGGAATATCGAACCCAAAGTTGCCCAGGCCAAGCAGGTTGTCATCAGACACTGTCGTTGTGGCACACTGGGCGTCGGGGGCCAGCACGTGGTCAGCATTGTTCCAGTTCCAAAAGTATAGTACGGAGCCGGGCTTCTGTTCCCGGACCACCCAGCTTTGGATACGCACCTCCTGAGCCACCACCAGCTCTCCCGGCGCCACCCATCCTCCGGGCAAGTAAACGCCCTCAAACCAAAACTGTTCCTGGGCTGCCACCGAGGCCGCCAACCCGGCCAGTGCCACCACTAGGAGCACCCGTCTCATCGCACGACCTCCTCACTTCCAACCTTGGCCAATGGGAAACCCTTGCTTCCCAATTCACACCCGCTCGTTCTCTCCACGAGAACGAGAAAACCTTTCAACACACCTGCAAGTATACCGCCCAGGGTTATTCTTGGAATAGGATAGCTGCTCCATCTTTCCCCGGCATTTGTCCATTTCCTCCCACCCCTTTGTCCTAGACCGAAGATAAATAGGTTCTACTCCATTATCAAGATGCCGTGAGAGCCCAGACGTGGAAAGTCCCTCAAGCAGGTGCATGGGAAAGAGTCTGATCGCTGGGGGAAAAGTGGAGCGCTCCTATTTTCACAAGCATTAGAAGGAAGGGCCGTGAGCTATACACGTGGAAGCCCAGATAAGGGACCGCGAGCGCGGATGGTCTTCAATTCTCCCCCAATACCGAAGTGCAACGACGACTTTTGGGACCCTCACTCAGGGCTTGACCCCGAACCTCCTTCTAATAAGCTGAATTCCACGGGGAGGTCGAACCGGGCCAGCCGCACCAAGTGAAATGGCTGCGAAAGAACCTGGATCACCGGGTCCCCGGG
>CAKZKH010000191.1 GCA_937122485.1 uncultured bacterium
GGGCCTGGTGGCCAGCCTGCGGGCCGTGGCCGATCCCGAGCTGATTCGGTTTGCTTACGCCAAAGGTGAATTGGCTGCGGTGTTCGGGGCCATTCCCGATCCCAACGTGGTGCTCGGGCCCAAGTGGAACGCGGTGTTGGACCACGATTACGTGCGGGCGATGCGCCTCGTGCTGGGCCGCCGCAAGATCCGCAAAGTCCGCCTCATGTTTTTCGGTATCCGCCCGCCCTACCGCAAGCTTGGAGTGGACGCCGTGTTGTTCCAGGAAATTCTGGAGATCGGGTGGAAGCGGGGCTATCGGGAAGGGGAAGCGTCCATGCTGTTGGAGGACAACGAACTCATTCTCCGGCCGGCCCAAACGTTCGAAGGAGAGCTGTACAAGGTCTGGCGTATCTACGAAATGCCCCTCCCCTAGGGTGCTGGGCAAAGTCAGAAACTATGCCTGAAGGAGGGGATCAGGTTCAACTTGCCCCGCGGGCCGCTTTACAATCCGGTCTGTGGGAGACCTTCGCCCTGGTGTGTTCTTGAGGGGAGTGTTCTGGCCGGAGGCCGTGCGGGTCCTCACCGCTGAACCTTTGGGCAACTTCCTCAAGGTGGAGGTGGTGGGGCACTCCGGGAAGTTCTACGGCGCCCACTGTCTAGGCCCTGCGGAGCTTGCCCAGATCGAGGTTTTGCCGGCTTTGGGCCTTTCGTTTTCTGGCCGCGGGCAGGCCTTCTGCCTCGGGTTGGAAGCGCACCGCATCCGCTTGGCTCACCAATTCGACCTGTTACAAGCGGTCACCGTGTCCATGATCGATCCCTTGCCCCACCAAATCGACGCAGTCTACCACCGGATCCTGCGCCAGCCGCGGCCCCGCATTCTTCTTGCCGACGACCCCGGCGCGGGGAAAACGATCATGGCCGGATTGGTTGTCAAGGAGCTGAAGTACCGGGGTTTGGCAGAACGCGTGCTCATCGTGGTGCCCGGCCACCTCCGCGCCCAATGGGTACGGGAAATGAAGGAAAAGTTTGGGGAGACGTTCATGGTCCTCGACCGCCCCGTGATGAACGCCAGCTGGGGACGCAACGTCTGGCTAGACCATGCCCGGGTGATCACCTCCATGGACTTCGCCAAACAGGAGGACGTTCTTGTCGCCTTGGCCGAGGCCAGATGGGACCTGGTGATCGTGGACGAGGCCCACAAGTTGGCGGCCTACCGCTACGGAGAAGACCTCAAGCGCACCGAGCGCTACCGCCTGGGAGAACTTCTTTCCCGCAACGCCGAGTTTCTCCTATTCCTCACCGCCACCCCTCACCGCGGGGATCCCGAGAACTTTCGGCTTCTTCTTGATCTCCTTGAGCCTGGGTTGTTTGCCAACACCGAGATCCTGGAGGAGGCGGTGCGAAGGGGCGAAATGTTCTACATCATCCGCCGGCTTAAGGAAGACCTCAAAACTTTTGATGGGGTCCCCCTCTTCCCCCCACGGTATGTGCACACCATCGCGTACCGGCTTTCCCCGGGGGAGGCCGGGTTCTACCAGGTCCTTACGCAGTACGTGCGCGAGCAGTTCAACTTGGCCGGCGAGCGGCGCAACGTGCAGTTTGCCCTTATTCTCCTTCAGCGCCGCTTTGCTTCCTCGGTCCGCGCGGCCCGCCGCTCCCTTGAGCGCCGCAAAGAACGGCTCAGCCAACTCCGCGAGATCGCCGAGGCTGTAGCCAAAACCGGCTGGAACGTCCTCGACGAGGAATTCCTCGAGGACCTTCCCGAGGCCGAGCGTTGGGAAATCGAAGCCAAGCTTGAACATCTCACCGCAGCCCGGACCCAGGCCGAACTTGCTGCAGAAGTCAGCGCTCTGGAGAAGCTTGTTCAGATGGCTAAAGCGCTGGAGAAGGCCGAGACGGAAACAAAACTCAACGAGCTCCGCCGACTTCTCGACAAGCTCGCCCTTCTTGCAACCTCGGAAAAGCTGCTCGTGTTCACGGAATCTCGCGACACCATGGAGTACCTCGCTGAAAACCTCCGGAGCTGGGGTTTTTCCGTGGTCACCCTCCACGGCGGGATGGGTTTGGACGAGAGGATTCGTGCCGAACACGAGTTTCGGCAGCGGGCCCAGGTGATGGTGTCCACCGAGGCCGGCGGAGAAGGGATCAACCTCCAATGCTGTTCGCTCATGGTCAACTACGACCTTCCTTGGAACCCCAACCGGCTTGAGCAGCGCATGGGCCGCATCCACCGCTACGGCCAACCAAAGGAGGTGCACATCTACAACCTCGTGGCCGAAGACACAGTGGAGGGCGAGGTCCTCCGCCGCTTGTTCGAAAAGCTCGAGCAGATTCGGAAGGCCATGGGATCGGACCGCGTCTTCGATGTAATCCAAGAAGTGCTTTCCGGGGAGAGCCTTGCCGATTTGATCATGAAGGCCATCACCGGCCGGCGGACGCTTGAGGAGATCGCCGCCGAGATCGAGCGGATTCCTAACGAACAGGCCATCCTGCGGGCCAAGGAAGCAGCTCAAGAAGCCCTGGCCT
>CAKZKH010000192.1 GCA_937122485.1 uncultured bacterium
AAGATCCTTCATCTGCTGTTCGGTGAGTTCCAGGGCGTTGATGACGATCAGGGGCATGATCTCCCCGCGCTCACCCTTGCCCAGCATTCCCTTTCCACCGAACCCCCCAACGGCGGCAAAGGCCGTGAGGCCCACAACGGCCAACGCACCCACGACTCCTACAACCACCCAAAACCTCTTCTTCACTGGTCCACCTCCTTGCACGCCGTACTCTACCCCGGCCCCTGCGGAGGGTAGGTGAAGAGTGTGTGAAGGTTCTGTGGAGTTCTAGGGAGGGGGGCGGGACGCGCCCGCCCCCTTCCCCGAGGTTCCCTAGCCAATGATGTCCGTGTACCAGGCTACGATCTTGACCTTGGCGCTCATGGTCACCGTGATCGAGACGTATTCACGTCTGGCGTCGACTGTGCCGTTCTGGCGGGTGGGGGTGGTGGCGTCTCCGACCCAGACGTCGAAGTACGCCAGGCCCCGGCCGTAGGTTCCGCCAGCGATCCGGTACGGGAACTTGAGGGTGACCTGGGTTCCGGCGTTGAGGGTTAGGTTGAACGGAGTGGTGCGGGTTGCGGTCTCACCCACGACCTGGACCGGCACCTTGAGCTCCTCGTAGCCTGGGGTCGCGGCGATAGACCGCCGGGCATAGACCTCCAGCGTGTACTGCGTGGGACGGATGACGATGGGGCCGATGATTCCGATCTGTAGGCAGGTCTCCAGGGTGACCTTGGCTTCAGCGGTCTTCGTCCGGCCGGCTGAGTCGTTGGCTTGGACCCGCACGGTCACCGTCCCGCCTCCGGAGAGGTTGGCCTTGAGCACGATTGACCCGCTGGCGGGGAACGTGCCCACCACGGCTTGGGTCGTCCCATCCGGGTAGATGAGGAACACAGGTCCCACGTAGACTGGAGCTGTTCCTCCGCTGGCCTGCCACCACACGGTGATGGCATGGCTGTAGTCCTTCTCGCAGACCTTTTCCACCGCGGTCTTCACGATTTGCACGGTGAGTTCAGGCACGCGAGCGGCCGCGGCCCGGAGGGTCACGGTCAGACGGAACATCTCGCAGCCCCGCCCGTCAAACAAGCCAAACACGACCGTGTAGCTCGCTCCGGCCGTGGGGAGGTTCCCGCTAAGCACGCCCAGCCCCTGGGCGAGGTCGAGGCTGAGCGAGGTTCCACTTGGGAGGTTGGAGCTGATTTGAGTGACCCGCGTGATGCCTGCAGCTTTTACGCGGCTGAGGATGTCCGCGGGGATGGACGCCGTGGTGAACAAGTGGGTTCCCGTGGCGACCTCGCCGAAGTCCCATCGGAGGGCAGTGGAGGCCGGGCAGGTGACGGCCGTGGTGGGCGAGTTGATCGTGATCGTAAGCCGAGCCACGATGCACTTGTTCCGATCCAACAGGTTGTACACCACGGTCCATTTGCCGCCTTCCTTGGGCACGGCGCCGGTGAGCTTGCCCTGGCGGGTGGTCAGCAACAGCTCAAACGTGAGTCCACTGGGCACGTTCGAGCTCGCCAAGGCAGAAGCTACAACCCCCAAGGCCGAGATTTGGTTGGCCAAGTCCGTAGGCCAGCTCTTGGTGGTGCTCACCGTGCTGCCGGCTGTGACGTCCCCGAAGGCCCAAGACAGGTCCTTGGTGGGTGGACAGCCCGTGGGTTGAGTTGGCACGTACTGTTCGCAAGTGGGTTGCAGACAGTTGGGGTCGATGAACGTCTGGACAGAGGTTTCGATTCGGGGCACTACGTCCACCGAGGTGGTGGCGGTGGCGGCGGCTTGGGC
>CAKZKH010000193.1 GCA_937122485.1 uncultured bacterium
CGCCTCACCGCCCGAGGCGTGACCCCCACGCTGATCATGGTCCGCGTGGGCAACGACCCCGCTTCCGTCTCGTACATGAAGCAGAAGGAGAAGTCCTGCTCCGAGGTGGGCGTGTGCTCAGAGACCCGTGTGCTTCCTGAGTCCACCACCGAAGAAGAGCTTCTGCGGGAGATCGCCAAGCTCAACGCCGATCCCACGGTCCACGGGATCCTCGTGCAGCTTCCCTTGCCGCGCCACATCCGCCCTCAGGCCGTGGTGGAGGCCGTCCACCCCCTCAAGGACGCCGACTGCTTCCACCCCGTCAACGTGGGGAAGCTCCTCCTGGGCGAGCCCTACCTCATGCCCTGCACCCCCCACGGCGTCCAGCAGCTCCTCATCCGGACGGGGTACAACCCCACCGGCAAGCACGTCGTCATCTGCGGACGGAGCAACCTCAACGGTAAACCCCTGTTCGCCATTCTCATTCAGAAGGCCGCGGGGGCCAACGCCACCGTGACCGTGTGCCACACGGCAACGCCCAACTTGGCCAAGTTCACCCAACAAGCGGACATCCTCGTGGCGGCCATGGGAGCTCCTCGAGCCATCACCGCGGACATGGTGCGGGAAGGGACTGTGGTCATCGACGTGGGTGTGAACAGGATCGACGACCCCGCGACCAAGTCGGGCTTTCGGCTTGTGGGGGACACGGATTTCGAGGCCCTGAAGGACAAGGTGGAAGCGATCACCCCCGTGCCCGGGGGGGTAGGGCCCATGACCGTGGCCATGCTCCTTTGGAACACGGTCAAGGCCTGCGAGACGCAAACAGGGATTCGCGCGTAAAGGAGTGCCGATGAAGAGATTGCTTGCCCTGACGGTTCTCTTGGCTTGGGGCCTGACAGGTTGGGCTACAAGCCCCCGGCGGATCGTGGTGGCCGGCATTCCCTTGTACACCGAGGTCCTGTTGGCCTTGGGCTTAAGGGAATCCATTGTGGGGGTCGCCGATACCCCAGAAAACCCGGAAATTGTCCAGAACCTGCC
>CAKZKH010000194.1 GCA_937122485.1 uncultured bacterium
GTGGTTTTTCCAGCGCCGTTGGGGCCAAGGACGCCAAACAGCTCGCCCCGAGCGATGGCGACGTTCACCCGGTCCAGGGCCACGATTTCTCGGACCTGGCCGCGGGCCTCTCGCTTGCGGACCCGGAACACCCGGGTGAGATCCTCGGTACAGACGGAGAATTCTTCCGGATTCACAAATCCCCTCCTAACCCCCAAGTGGGAGAAGGTGCTCCCCCAGGGGGCGCCCTGGGGCTAGACCGCAGTTGAACTGTGCAAGCTTACGGCCGATTTCCGGCGTTGTCATCCAGCGACTCAAGGTGCCACCTTGGGTTGTCATAACATAACACCGTTATCTATCACCCCCGCTTGCCACTCTTTGCAGAGAGCGGACCTCAACTCCTGCGGGGCTTCGTGGCCAACCGACCGTGCCGGGCGAGTTTTTCTGCTCATCCGGGGACCAGGCTCCCCTTTACGGGTTGAGCCACGGGAACGGTTCCAAGCGCGGGTGTCCTTTGCAGAAGGCCCAGCGGCCCTCGCGCCAGGCGACCCCGCCAGGGGAAGCGGCCGCCCTTGCTCGCGGCAAAGCCTGAACAGCTTAACACCAAGTTTGGGCCTCATCATCCAGGTCACCGTACCACGTCCAGGGGACATTATAACATAACACTGTTATCCATGTCAACCCCCCCCCCAGAGCTTCTTACCACCCCAGGCACAACCGCCAACCCCACAGCCCCGCCTCCTCGCGGATTGGGGCGACACGAGGGCCGCCGACCAAGGCTGGCCTCTGCAACACCTCTTGTGGCCCCCTTGGGCCCAGGCCAACCTCCCCCCTTCTTGTCCCCGATTGCGACATCGGGAATGGCGACCTGCAGGATCGCCCGGGGAGCCCCCGGCAGAACGCGCACGCAGAGAGTTGCAACACGGCCCTGCGGCAGAAGTGTCTAAACCAGCAGCTGTTCCATAGGGTCCTGGACGCGAAGGTGGAGACTGAGCTTTGGGGGCAGTGGTAAAACCGCGAGCGGGGTCACAGTGCGTTGGGGTACCGGACGCCAGAGGAGTTCCGGGATGGGGTGAGGATCCCGCTCCTCCAGCATGGACAGCCCTCGGCATACCATCGAACGCAGGTGAACGGGCGGAAGAGGCAGCAAATGGGCCGAGTCTCTAGTTCTCGCTCGTACGAAGCTAGGCGGCACGCCACGAGCAGGAGATCAATGAACCTCGGTCGTTGTTCAACGAACCTTGCCTGGGTCAGTGGGTTGGTGCTTATTGCGCTTGCGGGGTCCTTGGCTCGGGCGCTGACCTGGGGGGAGACAGTCGGGAATCGCGAAGTGATCGAATTGGAGTACCTGGGAGCTGGAGGCCGGATGCTCCGAGCAGTTCCCTCGTTGCCGAGCCGGCAAGGCCCGTTTCCCCTCGTCGTGACGATTCACGGGGCCAACCAGGAAAAGAGCTATGCCTACCTCCGAACCATGGCTGCCCCCACGGTGGCTCTCCTCAATGAGCAGCCGTGGGCCGTGTTCGCGCACCTACTGCGCGGGGTTCTTCGGCTTGGAGGAGCAGGACGTTGTGGCAGGCATCCGCTTCGCGAAGACCCTGCCAGTAGCTGCCCCCACGGCTTCTACTGGGGCCGGGAGGTAAGTGCAGCCCGGGCGGGCCCGAAGACCAAGACTCAGCGGGGTGAAGAGGACGAGGCACGACAGCAGATCCTCCGCTTCTTCGCCCGGATGTTCGGGGCACCCCAGAGCCCGCCCTGCCTCTCGACCAAGGTCCTTGGGGGCAAGTCTTTGTTCTTGGTGTTGCGGGGGCGCATCGGGGGCGGATCCCCCTCGTTCTGTGAAGACAGGCAAGCAGCCGCCCGCGGCCCGACCTGGTCCTGGCTCCCCGGGGTCAAGTCTTCATTCTTGGGCTCCCGAGCTAGGGTGATGCCCAGTTCGCCTTGGCCGTGTCAACGAGGGGTGGCTTGCGCGCGGGACCTCTTGATCATTGTCCAGCGGCGAGGCCCCATACTGGGTGTGCCAGGAGCACAAGCAGAAGTGGGAGCTAGTTGCGTGAGAAACCCACGAAAGCCCGACCCCGAGGCCGCCCCGAGGTCGGCGAGGAGACAGCAAAAATGAAAACCCGACCCCTTGTCACCGACCCCGTCCCGCTCGTCGGGCCTTGGTTCAATGTTTTCTTGAATTTGTGCCCCCAGTTCGCTAACAGGCCGGACAAGGAGGCGATGATGGTCAGCCCCGGCGAAAAGCTGGGCGAGCGAATTCGCGAGCGCAGGAAGCGCCCATCGGATCGTCTCGCAGATCGAGAAGGGCGACCGCGAAGTCAAGGCTTGGGAACTGGCCAGGATCGCCCAGGCCCTCTGCCAGAGCGTGAGTGAGCTCCTGGCACCTCGGTCACCGCAGGCCGCGGTGGTGCTGTGGCGCGACAAGCCCTGTGCAGACGCGAGCTTAGGCGGAGCCCCGCCCGAGCTCGACCTGAGCGCGCTCGACGAGATCCAGACCATGTTCGAGCTGGCCGACGAGGAGGGGGACGCCGCCACCCGGCCGCGCCTCGGTCGCGCGGGACGTGGAGAAGGCACGTGTTCAGTTCCTTCTCTCCTGGCCCGCCGATGGGAACGACTGCTTCCTCGGCCTCAACGCCGGCGCAGGCGGGAATGACGCCCAGGACTGGACGGAGATGCTCCTGGGCATGTACAGCCGGTTCTGCGAGCGGGCCGGGTTCTCCGTGCGACTCGTGGACGAGACGCCCGGGGAGGCCGGCCTCAAATTCGCCACCCTCGAGGTGAAGGGCCGTCACGTGTACGGGCTCCTCAAGGGGGAGTCCGGCGTGCATCGCCTGGTGAGGATCTCCCCGTTTGACGCCGCAGCCCGGCGCCACACTTCGTTTGCCTCCCTCACCGTGACCCCGGTCGTGCCCGAGGAAGACCTCGACCTCTCTGAGGATGACCTTCTGAAGATAGACTCGTTCCGCGCCGGGGACCCGGGCGGCCAGCACATGCAGAAGAACGAGACCGCGGTCCGGATCACTCACCTTCCCACCGGGATCGTCCTCGCGTGCCAGAACGAGCGCTCCCAGCTTCAGAACAAGCTCACCGCCCTGCGCCTCCTCCGCGCCCGGCTGCGCGCCCTCCTCGAGCAGCAACACGCGCGGAAGATCGAGGAGCTCCGTGGGCAGCTGGCGGACATCAAGTGGGGCCATTAGACCCGGTTCTAGGTGCTCCAGCGCTACCAGTTGGTCGAGGACCACCGCACTGAGGTCGAGATGGGGAACGTCCAGGCCGTCCTCGACGGGGAGCTGTGGCCGTTCATCTGGGCCTGGCTGGAACGACCGGAAACCGCGGCCAGGGAATAGGGCTCCCGTTCGCCTGGTTCAAGTGCGTCGTTACCGGAGGACGCGGACCCCGCGTTTCTCCAACTCGTCCAGGACTTCCCGCGCCTCGGTCTTGAGAAGGACCCCCATCACGTTCACTACACGCAGCGACGCGATCTCCAGGACCGGGGCGAAGCTGGCGACAGGGTTTGCGGAGAGGTCCAGGATCTCCAGGCTGCCCAGCCCTGCCAGGGGTCCGATGTCGGACACGTTGTTCCCGCCCAAGAGGAGGTCCCTCAGGTCGGAAAGGCGGGCTAGGGGCTCCACGGAGCGGATGGCATTTCCCTGCACGTTCAGGGCGGTGAGCTTCGTCAGCCCAGCCAGGGGGGAGAGGTCGGCGATCCGCGCCCCGGCCGCGACGAGCTTCGCCAATTCCTTCAGCCCAGCCAGCGGGGTGAGGTCACGCACCGGGTTCCCCGAGATCCCGAGCGTCTGGAGCCTTGCGAGCCCGGCCAGCGGTTCGAGGGTTGCCACCCGGTTCCCGCTCAGGTCCAGGAACCGGAGTTCGGAGAGGGAGGCGAGGGGCGAGATGTCAACCACGGCGTTGTGGCCCAGATCCAGGTAGCGGAGACGGCCAAGCTCGGCCAGAGCGCGCAGGCCGGAGACTCTATTCCCCAAGAGAACAAGCTTTTCAAGGTTGCGAAGACCGGCAAGCGGGCTGACGTCGGAGATAGCGTTATGCGTCGCGGAGATCTCCCGAAGCTCCGTCAAACCCGCCAGCGGCGACAGGTCTGTGACCGCGTTCAGGTCGATCCACAGCAAGCGCAGGCTGGCCAGGCCGGACAAGGGGGAGAGGTCGAACACGTTGTTCCCCGCGAGCATGAGCCATTTCAGGTTCTTGAGCCCCGCGAGTGGAGCGAGGTCCAGGACTTCGTTGAACATGAGATCCAACCACTCGAGTTCGTTGAGTGAGGCCAGAGGAGCTAGATCCCGGATCCGGTTGTGGGAAAGGCTGAGTCGAACAAGGCTACTCAGACCTTCCAGGGGAGAGAGGTCCCCGATCTCGTTGAACGAGACCTCCAAGGTCTTGAGCCGGGGGAGGCCGCGCAAGGGGGATAGGTCCCGCACGCGGTTCCACCCGATCGAGAGCTCCTCCAGCGCGGAGAGGCCAGAGAGAGGGGACAGGTCGAACACCTGGTTGTCAACGAGGTCGAGCCTCCTCAGGTTAACCGCGTGCTCCAGGCCTGTGAGATCCTCGATGTCCCAGCCCATGGCCTCGAGTTCGGTGAGCTCCGACAGATCACTGACTGTGAGGTCACCCTCAGGTTTCCCGAGCGCGGCCCGGACCGCCCCCTCCAGTCCCGGATCAGGGATGACGACCGTCTCCGCTCCCAACCCGACGAGACCCCACACGAGCGCCAGCGCCACCACGACCATCGTCCTCATCGCGCACCTCCTCCGCAGCCCTCAGTATAGCGAGACCGGCCCGCTATGGGCCTCTTCCGGTCCACCCCGCCTCCAGCGATACCCACGCCCGATCCCCGCGAAGGGACAGCGTCGCGCGCACCCCAAGCTCCCCCTTGCCCCGCGGGTCCAGCGCGTAGCGGAGCCGCACGCCGAGCGACGT
>CAKZKH010000195.1 GCA_937122485.1 uncultured bacterium
CGGACTTTGCTCGAACTGGTCGCCGCGGGAAAGCCCATCTACGGGGTCAACACCGGGTTTGGGGCCCTGTCCAGGGTGGAGGTGCCCAAACAGAGGTTTTCGGAGCTGCAAATGAACATCCTCCGCTCGCACGCCACCGGCGTGGGCCGACCCCTCCCCGACGTGGCCGTGCGGGCGATGCTTCTTTTCCGGCTCAACTCCTTCCTCCAAGGGGCTTCGGGCGTGCGGCCCGAGCTCGCTGACCTCTTGGCCCAGATGCTCAACGCCGGGGTGCACCCGGTGGTCCCCGAACAGGGATCGGTGGGCTCTTCAGGGGACCTTGTCCCCTTGGCCCACCTGGCCCTGCCGCTGATCGGGGAAGGTCGAGCCCGGCTGGGAGGCGAGGAACTTCCCGGGGCCGAGGCCCTGGCCCGCGCAGGCCTCAACCCTCTGGACGCCCTCGCCCCCAAGGAAGGGCTGGCGCTGGTCAACGGCACGGCGTACATGCTCAGCCTCCTCTTCTTGGCCTGGCTTTACGGTTGGCGGGCGTTGAGGGCTTGCTTGGCTGCCGCTGCACTGACGCTGCAGGCCCTGCGCGCCGACACCCGCCCGTTCGACGCGCGCATCCACGGCCTCCGTCCCCATCCCGGCCAACTCCAGGTGGCGGCTTGGTTGAGGGAACTCCTGTCCGGTAGCCAACTTGTCAATACAGGCCGGGGCGACGTCCAGGATCCCTACTCCCTGCGCTGCCTTCCCCAGATCCTCGGACCGTGCTTGGAGACCCTGTGGGCGGTGGAAGCACGACTGCGGGTGGAGATGAACTCCGCCACGGACAACCCGCTTGTGTTTCCCGAGGGGGAAGCCTTGCCAGGGGGGAATTTCCACGGAGAGGTCCTGGCCTTCGCCGGGGAGTGGCTGGCTGTGGCCCTGGCCGAGCTCGGGGCAAGCTGCGAGCGGCGGGTGGCCCTGCTTCTGAGCGGTGAATCCCGGGGACTTCCTCCCTTCTTGGCTCCTGACCCAGGGCCCAGTTCAGGTCTGATGCTTCTGCAGTACACCGCGGCCGCCCTGGCGGCGGAAAACAAGGTCTTGGCGCACCCTGCCGCGGTGGACTCCATCCCCACCTCGGGCGGCAAGGAGGACCACAACTCCATGGGGTCCATTTCGGCCTGGAAAGCGCTTCGCATCGCGGAGAACGTGCTGGCCCAGGTCGCCCTTGAGGGGGTGTGCGCGCGGTGGGCCCTGGCCTTCTCCTCCCAAGACGACCTTTCCCCGGCTACCCGCCCGTTTCACACAAGCCTAACTGAGCTTGTCCCTCCCCCGGGACCCGATAGGGAACTGGCCTCCACAGTGGAACGGCTGCGGGCCGCCATCCGGGAAGGGAAGTGGGGTCCCCATGGCCTGTAAGGCCGGTGTGGTGGGGGTCTTTGGCAAGACCAACGTGGGCAAGTCCACGTTCATCAACAACCTCATCGGGAAGAAGGTCGTGATCGTATCTGACCGGCCCCAGACGACCCGCAACTCCATTCGCTGCATCCTCACTGTGCCCGAGGGGCAGGTGGTGTTCGTGGACACGCCGGGCCTCCACCTGCCGGTGAACAAGCTCTCCGCTTACCTTCAGCGCCAGGCCCTGCGGGCGCTGGCCGGCCTCGACCTCGTTCTCTACATGACGGAACCCAGCGGGGGTGTCGATCGAGACGACCTTCCCTTCTTGGAACGCATTCGGGCCGTCCCCTGCCCCAAGGTGCTCATCGTCAACAAAATGGACCTCGCCCGGGGAAACGCGCTTGAGGAGACGTTGCTGGCCCACGAGCGCCTGGGGCTGTTCGCCGAGCTCGTGCCGGTGTCGGCCCTCAAGGTCAAGAACCTCGACCGTGCCTTGCAGGTCATCCTCAACCTCCTCCCCGAAGGACCCCCTCTCTACGAGGGGGGGACACTTACGGACCGGCCCGTGGAGTTCGTCATCGCCGAGATCATTCGGGAGAAGATTTTCCAGCTCACCTTCCAGGAGGTGCCGTACTCCACCGCCGTGGTTGTGGAGAAAATTGAGGAACGACCTTCTCCTCCCCTGGTCACCATCTTCGCCACCATCGTGACCGCCAAGGATTCCCAGAAGGGAATTCTCATTGGAAGCGGAGGCAGCAAGCTCAAGGAAATTGGGCGGGCCGCCCGGGTGGAGATGGAGCAGCTGCTTGGCCGCAAGGTGTTCCTCTCCTTGCACGTCCGGGTCAAGGAGAAGTGGACGGAGGACCCCCGGGAGATCGCCGCCCTGGTGGAAGGCTAAGGCGTTGGCACACAAGGGTCTGCTGCAGTATCCTTGCGCGGCACCCTCATTCCAATCCCGAAGGCGAGGTTTGGGGGAGGAGTTTTTCCCATGTTGGTGGATGCCATTGAGCGCGTAGTGATATCCGCCGAAGACGTGGCCCGGCGGGTCCGCGAGCTTGGAGAGCAGATCTCCAAGGACTACAGGGACGGGGCCAAGAAGGACCCCAAGAAGCGGCCTCTCCTTGTGGTGGGGATCCTCAAGGGGGCCATGCCGTTCATGGCGGACCTGATGCGGGCCATCGACATCCTCATGGAGTACGACTTCATGGCCGTGTCCAGCTACGGCAACGGCACAAGCCCCGGCGAAGTGCGCATCCTCAAAGATCTGGATTGCGCCATCGGCCGCAGGGACGTCCTCATCGTCGAGGACATCGTGGACACCGGCCACACCCTGCAGCACATCTTGGCCGGCCTATCCGCCCGGGGGCCCGCATCGCTACGGGTGTGTACCTTGCTGGACAAACCCCACCGGCGGGAAGTGGACGTCCGCGTGGACTACGTGGGGTTCGTTCTCCCGGAGAACCTGTTCGTCGTAGGTTACGGGTTGGACTACGCGGAGCTGTACCGGAACCTCCCCTTCGTGGGGGTCCTCAAACCCGAGTTTGTCCGTGAGCGTTGAACGGAAGCCACCGCGAAGGAGAAGGGCGGAGGTAGGGGTTCTCCGCGTTAGGTGGCAGAGCGAAATCCCCTTCAGAGGCCCCTCGACGCCAACGTGGGTGGCCCTGAGGGGTTCCCCGCACGCCTGAACCAATGCAGACGTCACCCTGAGGGGGTTGGGGCGGATGAACGTCCTGGGCATCGAGACCTCCTGCGACGAGACGGCGGTGGCCCTGGTCGAGGACGGCCAGAAGGTCCTCGCCAGCCTTGTGTATTCCCAGACAGACCTCCACGCCAAGTACGGGGGTGTGGTGCCTGAAGCGGCGTCCAGGGACCACCTGCGCAAACTCCCGCTGTTGGTGAAGGAAGCCTTGGCTGAAGCCGGCCTCCGTTGGGCAGACCTGGACCTGGTGGGGGTGACGCAAGGGCCAGGCCTGATTGGCCCCCTGTTGGTGGGTGTCTCCTACGCCATGGGCTTGGCTTGGGCTCAAGGAATCCCCTTGGTGGGGGTCAACCACCTCGCAGCCCACCTGTTCGCCCACCGGTTGGCCTACCCCGACCTTCCCCCGCCCTTCCTGGGCTTGATCGTCTCCGGTGGCCACACCTTGCTTGTCCTTGTGCCCCGGTGGGGTGAATACCGCGTCCTTGGGGGGACGCGCGACGATGCGGCCGGGGAGGCCTTGGACAAGTTTGGGCGGCTGGTGGGCCTGGGGTACCCGGCCGGGCCCAAGATCGACGAGCTCGCCCGCCAAGGCAATCCCCAGGCGGTGCCCTTCCCCCGCCCCATGATGGAAGCCGGCCTGGAAATGAGCTTCGCTGGGCTCAAGACGGCCGCGGTGTACTGGTTGCGCGATCACTCTGGCACGCCTCTGCCGGACTTGTGCGCCTCGTACTTGGAGGCCGTGGTGGAGATCCTGGCGGAGAAGGCGATTCGCGCGGCCCGGCGCTTCCAGCTCCCCGGGATCGTGGTCGTGGGGGGCGTGGCCGCCAACTCCCGCCTACGGGAAGTGCTTCCCGAGCGGGCCCGCCCGCGCAACCTCGAGGTCCACTTCCCGCCCGCCGAGCTGTGCACCGACAACGCCGCAGTCACTGCCTGTTGTGCATTCTTCCGCCACAAGGAAAGAGCAAAGGATGAGCTTCTGACCTTGGTCGCCGATCCCAACCTTGCCCTGGACGGATGGTCCTAGTCCCGGGCCCTGTAGCAGGCCACGAGGTGCCCGGGGAGGACCTCCTCCAGGTCGGGGTGGTTGTTCCTTTCGCAGACGGTCCCGGACTTCGGGCAGCGGGAGAGAAAGCGGCACTGGGGCGGAGGGTCGATGGGCGCGGCCACGTCGCCGCGGATGTCGGGGGGATCACGACGCACGGTGGGATCCGGCACAGGAACAGCAGAAATGAGGGCTCGGGTGTAGGGGTGAACGGGGTTGCGTAGGACCTCCTCCACCGGACCCTGCTCCACAATCTTGCCCAGGTACATCACGGCCATTCGGTCGCACATGTACCGGGCCACGGCCAGGTCGTGGGTGACGTACAAGTAGCTGACACCCAACTCCCGGCGCAAGGCCACAAGCAGGTCCATCACCCCGGCCCGGATGGACACGTCGAGCATCGAGGTGGGCTCGTCGGCCACCACGAACTGGGGGCGGATCACCATGGCCCGGGCAATGGCCACCCTTTGACGCTGGCCTCCGGAAAGCTCGTGGGGGAAGCGGAACATGAACGTTTCAGGGGGTGTGAGGCCTACCGCCGACAGGATCTCGGCCACGGTGGCTTCCCGCTCGGCCAGGGAACGCAGGCCCTGAAGTCCCAGGGGTTCGGCTACCGTGTCGTATACGGTGAACCGGGGATTCAGGGACTCGTAGGGGTCTTGGAAGATCATTTGCACCTTCCGGCGGAAGGCTCGCAGGGGCTTGCCCCGCCGGATGCGGGTGACGTCCACCCCATCCACAGTGATTTTCCCCCGGGTCGGCTCAAGGAGCTTGACGATCAGCTTCCCCGTGGTGGTCTTCCCACACCCAGACTCGCCCACCAAACCGAACATCTCCCCCCGCTCCACACCCATGGAAACGTTGTCCACGGCATGGACAAAGTTCCGAACCTTGAGGGTGAACACCCGCTTGCGAACGGGAAACAGCTTGGTGACCCCCTCGAGGGTCAGACGGCCCTCAGTCACGGCCCCTCCCCTGGGGATGCCAGCAGGCCACCCCATGGCCCGGGTCCACCTTCTCCATCCTGGGCTCTTCCCGGGTGCACACCTCGCTGGCGTGGGGACAGCGCGGATGGAATCGGCACCCCGGCGGCGGGGCGAGGAGGTTGGGGGGTTCCCCGGGGAGCTGGGCCAGAGGCCGCTTTTCTCCCTGAATGGAGGGAAACGCCGACATCAGGGCGATGGTGTAGGGATGAGCAGGACGCTTGAACACGGTTACCGTGTCCGCCACCTCCACCAGCTTGCCCGCGTACATCACCCCGATCCGCTGGGACACCTCGGCAATGACCGCGATGTCGTGGGAGATGTACATCATGGACATGTTAAGCTGGGTCCTCACCTCGTTGATCCGGCGCAAGATCCGGTCTTGGACAATCACATCGAGGGCTGTGGTGGGCTCGTCGGCGATGATCAGCTTGGGGGAACAAGCCAGGGCCATGGCGATCACCGCCCGTTGCTTCATTCCCCCCGAGTACTCGTGGGGGTACCGCTCCATCAGCTTGGGATCCAGCCCGACCAGGTGAAACAGCTCGGCCACTCGGGCCCGGGCCTGCCGATCGGACAGATGTTGGTGTTCCTGAATTGCTTCCACGATTTGATCCCCTACCCGGTAGACTGGGTTGAGGGAGTTCATGGCGGCTTGGAACACCATGGAAATGCCCCCCCAACGAACCCGTCTCATCTCTTGTTCGGACAGGGACAGGAGGTCAACGCCCTGGAACCACACTTGTCCTCCCACGATCTCGGCGTTGTCGGGAAGGAGCCGCAACAAGGTCATGGCTACGGAGGTTTTCCCGCACCCGGACTCCCCCACCAACCCCAGGGCTTCGCCCGCCTCCATGGCCAAGGAAACGTCGTCCACCGCGTGGACCGGGCCCATCTTGGTGCGGTACTGCATGGTCAACCCCTGAAGGTCCAAGAGGGGCACGGGGTCACCTCTTCCTCAACCGGGGGTTGACCACAGCGTCCAAGCCCCGGCCGACAAGGTAGAAGGCGAAGCACAACAGGGTAATGGCCCCTCCGGCCGGAGCCCACAGCCACCAGTACTGCCCAAAGGCCCCCAAGTACCCCGACTCCTGGGCCGTGTTGATCATGATCCCCCAGCTCATGCGGATGTCCAAGAACCCGAAAAAGGACAGGACGGCTTCGGTGAAGATGGCCCCTGTGACGTTGAACATCATGTACAGGAACGAAAGGGGCATGATGTTGGGGATGATGTGGCGGCGGATGATCTGCCAGGAACTTCCCCCCGCCACCTTCGCCGCCTCAATGTACGGCTTGACCTTCACCGTCAGTGCCTGAGACTTGAGGATAATCGTGATCCCACCAAACCCGGAAAGGACCCCGATGAGCAAGGCCAAGCGGATCAAGGTCAGGGGCATCACGCTCTGAAGCACCATGAGCAGGGCAATGAACGGGAAAAGCATCTCCAAGTCCGCCAACCGCATGAAAAACATGTCCACGACGCCCCCAAAGTAGGCGCACACCGCCCCCACGATCGTCCCGATGACCACGCTGATCACCGCCGCCGTTACCCCCAAGGCGAACTCCGACCGGGCCGACCACATCAACTGGGACAGGACGTCCCTTCCAATGGGGTCCGTCCCCAGGGGATGGGCCCAGGAGGGTGGGGCGGGATGTCGGCCCACCAGTCGAGGATCAAAACCCCGGACAGGGTCGTACACCCGAGGCTCCCAGACCGTACTCATCAAAATGGGGTGGGCGGCCATCATGAGCAGGAACAGGACGATGATCCCCAGCCCCACAAGCCCGATCTTGGACTCGGCAAACAGGGCCCAGTTTCGTCGCGCAGCCCCCAGGAACAGATGGACCCGCACCTTCCACAGGGGTTCCGGTTTGAACGGGGAGGAGGTTGGCGTCATCTCAGTAGGCAATCCGCGGGTCCAGGACAGCGTACAGCACGTCGGCGACCAGGTGGGCCGTGAGGGCCAAAATCCCCGTGAAGATCAAACAGCCCATCGCCAAAGGGAAGTCCTGATTCTGTACGGCGCTGACAAAGGTCAGGCCCATCCCTTTCCAGGAAAACATGGTCTCCGTGACGATCCCCCCGGAAACGATGAACCCTATGGACAAGGTGAAGCTGGTGACCACCGGCAGGAGGGCTGTTCGGGCAGCGTGGCGGTCCCGTATCACCCGGTCGGCCAGGCCCTTGGCGCGGGCCGTGGTGATGTAGTCTTCCCGAATCACCTCCAGCATGGAGTCCCGCATGAGGAGCATGTCCCCCCCGAAACCAATCAAGGTCACGGCCAACACGGGCAGCACCATGTGGGTCACGATGTCCAAGGCGTAAGGGCCAACGTCGGAGTACCACCACCCGTAGGCCGCCAGGGCCAACCCCGCAAGAACCAGGGCCCACCGCACCAGTTGGCGAGGTCTGGGGCGGCCTACCCG
>CAKZKH010000196.1 GCA_937122485.1 uncultured bacterium
TCCACTGGCTTAAGTTCGGGTTCGATGGGCTCAGGGTGGACGTACCCAACGAGCTTCTCAACGCCCACGACTTTTTCCGGGAGCTCCGCGGGCGGGTAAAGGAGGAGTTTCCCCAGGCCTACCTTGTGGGGGAGATTTGGCAGCTGGCCCCGGCGTGGGTACGGGGAGACCAGTTCGACTCGCTGATGAACTACGCCTTGGGGCGGGACATCTTGCTCCGCTACGCCCGGGGTGAGCTCAGTGGGGAGCGGGCCCTAGAGGACCTGGCTCGGGGCTTTGCGGCCTATGGGGAGAACGTGGCCGCCATGGGGTTCAACCTCCTAAGCTCGCACGACACGGGCCGGATCCTCACCGACCTTGGCGGAGGCAAGTTCGGGGAGGAGACCAGCCTTGTGGGTCGCCGGCGCCTTAAGCTCCTTTCTGCCTTGCTTTACACCTTGCCGGGGATGCCTGTGACCTTCCAGGGCGACGAGCGCGGAATCCTTGGAGAAAAGACGCTCTACGATGCCCACCGGTACCCAATCCAGTGGGACCGGCTGGACGAAGACATCCTCGTTCACTATGTGAAGCTGGCCCAAATGAGGAAAAAGATCCCAGCCCTGCGAACCAGCGCAGTGTGGACTTACGCCGCCAAGGGCGGGGTCTTGGCCTTCTTCCGCGGGCAGGCCAAAGAGGTACTGGTGATCGCCAACAGCGACCCGCGGCCAGTGGTCTTCCCCTTGCCGGAAGGCCGGTGGAAGGTTTGGGAAACGGGCACCGTGCTTCAGGGGAGCACCATCGTGCCCCCCCTTCACACCTGGGTCCTCCTCCGCCTATAATTCTTACTGAGGCTACGAAAGGGGTGAGAAAGGACGGGACATGGTCGGTCACGCGGTTCCAAGGGACCGGAAACTACAATCCTGAGCGATTGTGAGGACGAGGAGGTGGCCAAGGATGCACAAGGTTCTCGCTAGGGTTGTCGTAGTAGGTCTCTTGTTGTCCCTGTGGGGTTGGGCTGTGGAGTGTCCTCCGTCGAAGTTTGCCCTCACCTTCCGCTACGTTCCCCTTCCTGGAGAGAACGTGCTTTCGGTGAGCCTGAGGGGCTCGTTCAACAACTGGGGCCAGTGGCCGATGGCCAGGCAGCCCGATGGGACCTGGACGATCACCGTCTGCCTCGAGCCTGGAATGCACCAGTACAAGTTCTTCATCAACGGCCAGTGGCCAAGGGACATGGCCACCGCCCGGGGCGGTGGCCCAGTGGACCCCGAGGCCGACGGGTACATCGACGACGGCTTTGGGGGTCA
>CAKZKH010000197.1 GCA_937122485.1 uncultured bacterium
GTGGCTGCCCCGGTGGCCGTGGCCGTGGCCCCCCAGGCCGGCGAAGCCAAGGCCGAAGCCAAGACCACGGTGGACGTCGTGCTCACCAACGCCGGCCAGCAGAAAATCCAGCTCATCAAGGTCGTCAAGGACATCACCGGCAAGGGCTTGAAAGAGTGCAAGGACATGGTGGACCAGCTCCCCGCCGTGGTCAAGGCGGGGGTCAGCCCCGAAGAGGCGGAGGAGATCAAGAAGAAGCTGGTGGCCGCAGGCGCCGAAATCGAGCTCCGCTAGGCCTCAGGTGTGAACCCGCAAGGAGCGGCTTCGTTGAAGCGCAGATTCTATGGCCGGGCTCGGCGCTGGGCCGAGCCCCCAGCTCTGATTGCCGATCAGCTCACCTCCTACGAGCGGTTCCTCCGCCAGGGGATCCCCGAGGCGTTCGCCCGCATCAACCCCATCCGCGCCCCGGGCCGGGACGACCTGTTCATCGAGCTCGTCGATCCCTACCTGGGCGAACCGTCCTACAACGAACGGGAGTGTCGGGACAAGGGGCTCACCTACGCCGCCCCCCTTAAGGCCACCGGCCGGCTCCACGACGGCGGACGCGTCCGTCGGGAAACCGATCTGTATTTGGCCGAGGTCCCCCTGATGTCCGCCCGGGGCACTCTCATCATCAACGGCACGGAAAACGTCCTGGTGAACGAGCTGGTGCGCTCGCCGGGGGTGTACATCACCCAGGAGGAGCCTCACCTGTACCGGGCACACTTCCTTCCTGAGCAGGGCTCCTGGCTGGAAATCGACCTGGACACCCGGCGAGGTACCCTGCGGGCCAATCTGGATCGGCGGGCCAAACTGCCGGTCACGCTTTTCCTGCGGGCCTTGGGAATGACCGTGGAGGAGATGCTCGCCCGGTACAGCCGGCCAGTCCCGGTGGACGAACTTCCTGACCGCCTCACCCAGTGGAAGCGGGTCCTCCTCGGGGAGAAGGTGAGCGTGGGGGAAGAGACCTGGCAGGCTGGGGAAGAAGTGACCACGGCCCGGGCGGCCCTTCTGGCCCGGATGGGGCGGTCCGCGGTGCGGATCGTCCACCCGGCTGTGGCCAAGTCCCTGGAGGAAGAAGAAGAAAAGAGCGTGGGCTCCCAAGAAGAAGCGATTCGGTACATCTACTCCCGATTCCGGTCGGGGGAACGGGTAACCCACGCTCAGGCTCAAGACTACTTGCGCGACCTGTACTTCAACGAAGAGACCTACCACTTGACCGAGGTGGGCCGGTTCAAGGCCAACCGCAAGCTGGGCCTGAACCGCAAGGAGAAGTGCCTGACGCCCCAGGACATCTACGCGGCCCTGGACTTCCTCCTCCGCGCCCCCGAGGAACCGGACCTGGTGGACGAGACCGACCACTTGGCCAACAAGCGGGTCCGCCTTCCCGGCGAACAAGCCCAAATTGCCCTGCAAGACGGATTGAACCGGATGGCCCGCATCGCCCAAGACAAGCTGTCCCACTACGACCCCGAGGACAAGGACGCCCTGCGCCGGATCGTCTCCGCCCGCACCATCCAAGCTTCCTTGAACTACCTCTTTTACACCGGCCGGCTGTCCCAGTTCTTGGAGCAGACCAATCCCCTGGCCGAGATCACCCACAAGCGGCGTCTGTCCGCGCTGGGAAGCCTTCCCGCCCGGCGGGCCAAGATCGAGATCCGCGACGTGCACGCCTCCCACTACGCTCGGATCTGCCCCATCGAGACCCCCGAAGGTCAGAATATCGGACTCATTACCTCGGTGTCCCTGTACGCCCGGGTCAACCCCTACGGGTTCCTGGAAGCTCCCTACGTGGTGGTGAAAAAAGGACGGGCCACCGGAGAAATCCGCTACCTGATGGCCGACGAGGAGCAGAAGTACAAGATCGCTCCCGCCACGGTGAAGGTTGGCAAAGACGGGAAGATCCTCGAGGAGAAGGTCCAGGTCCGCACGGGAAAAGAAGAGATTCGGTT
>CAKZKH010000198.1 GCA_937122485.1 uncultured bacterium
CACGGCCGTTCAGCCAAGCCGCTGACACCTTAGCCCATCGCCTGGGGGAGCTTGTGCGACCCACGCGGGCCGAGCTCCCCACGGGCGCGGTGTCACAAAACCCCTAGAAGCGCGTTCCCACAACTCCACTGAGGTCCCAGAGAAGGATCCTGGTGTCCGAGGAACCCGAAGCCAAAAGGGGCCGCCTGGGATGGAAGGCCACGGACAGAAGGCCCTCCTCGTGGCCCGCCAGGGCCCCACCCACCTTCCGCTGGGAGAGGTCCCATAGGAGGATCCGTTGATCGCTGCTGCCCGAGGCCAAGAAGTTCCCGTTTGGACTGAAGGCCACGGTCGTGACGTACCACGTGTGGCCCTGAAAGACGTGGACGACCTGGCCTGTGGTGGCTCCCCAGAGGATGACCTTCTCGTCGTTCGATCCCGAGGCCAAAAGAGTCCCCTGAGGGTGGAAGGCCACGCAGCGCACGTCCGCGCTATGGCCCTTGAGCTCGCGAAGTTTTTGCTTCCCCACCACGTCCCAGAGGCTGATGGTAGTGTCTTGCGAGGCTACAGCCAGCATGCGGCCGTCAGGGCTGAAAGCCACCGCGTGGACCGCCCCGGCATGGCCGACCCACACCGCCTCAAGTTTCGCTTCTTCCAGCCTCCACAGCTCCACCGTGCCCTGAGCGGTTCCAACGGCCAACAGCTGTCCCGCGGGGTGAACAGCCAAACTTGTTCCCCCACGAATCCTTAAGGGGTCGCGCCCTTGACGACCCCCTTCCACGTCCCAGAAGCGCAGGGTGCCGTCGTCGGAGAGGGAGGCCAAAGTGCGGCTGTCCGGGGTGAAGGCCACGGCGACCACCCGGTACGTGTGCCCCACGAACACAAACAGCTCTTGCCCTGTTACGGCATCCCAAAGCCGAACAGTTTTGTCAAAGCACCCCCCCGCGCTGGCCAGGTAGTTCCCATCGGGACTGAACGCCACCGACCACACTGTGCCGGTATGCCCTGAAAGAAGGGAAAACGGTACACCCTCCAGGGCCGGTGGCCTCGATTGCCCCCAACCTCCGGGCCCCGCAAGCAAAAGGACGCTCAAGAAAAGAATTCTCTTGTCTATGGTCTTCCTCCCCAAAGATGATGATGGGCGAGGAGGCCCGGGTCAACCCCTGCCCAGGAGCCCCGGCTCAGCTGGAGCGAGAAGCACGCGAGAAGGGGGCGTTCAAGGCCCGGCCAAACCCTCCGCATCAACGGGAAATCCACTTTGACACCGGCTTGTTGGCCAGTTCGGGAAACGCGAGTGGATCAAGCAAGGACTCGCGGGCAATCCCCAAGTGCCCCCGCTTGTGGTCGGCTGCTTGCCTATCGACGAGAAGCGGGAGCGGGTGACGAACCAAAAGAGTTGGCTTTGGGATTCGGCTGGCCCGAGGCTTTGGCCGGGATGAGTACAGTCCATGGGCCGGTAGATGTGTCTAACTCTCACCCAGGCCAAGCCGGTAGCGGAAATGGCCAGAAGCATTTCCGTCATACAGACTCACGGTTAAGGCTTCCCCGGTTCTTCTCTCATCCCGCACTTCCCTCGTGTCGCACCCAGCACGTGGGTATCATCCGCGTTGGCCACTCAAGACCTCCCCCGCCCGGCAGCTCCCTACACGTACCCAGAAAGCCCTACCGGCCCCGTGCCTTTGAAGCAATTCCACCCACGGGATGCCAGGATAGCAAGCCCTCGGGTGCTGCAGCCTCCCAGCTTGGGTCAAGTGAGAGGCTGGGGCAACACCGGTCTAGTTCTTTCTCCTGCTGCGGGGTTGCTCCTTTCCCAACTTTCCTTCGTGCTCAACTTCCAAGGCCTTTGCTCACACCCGGGGATCTCCTCTCCGTGGAAGGAGGTGTGGAGGAGGCAGCGGGAAACGGTTTGGTCAGTCGACGCCGACGGCCGCTCTTCCGAGCAGGGCGTCACCCTGGTTCAATACGGCACGGCCGAGCTCGTCGCGCCTGTCAGCAGGGAGGGAACACAATCCCAGGTCACACTGTCTCCCCCGAGACTCGACCGGCCCCGATCCCCTCGGCTGGGACCACATCCAGGATCACCCGCACCTC
>CAKZKH010000199.1 GCA_937122485.1 uncultured bacterium
CCGAAGGGCTGTACATCGTGGAAGTCCGGAAGGACGGGCATGCCACTTCCCGGGTTGAGGGGGTCAAGGTGGCCAGCACAGCCCGGGTGGACATCGTTCAGTTCCCGGTGGCCAACCCGTCCTGGTCGCTCACCCCGCCCACGGTCACAGTGAGCGGGGTCACGGAGGGGATGGCGGTGTCTGGGCCGATCACAGTGAAGATCGACGCCCAGGGCCCAAACGACATCTACATCATCTACGCCGCGTTTGGGAAGATGCCGGGGGCTAGCCTTCTCACTTCGCCGCGGGCAGCCTACTCCAACACCTACACCACCGGCACCTTCTCCATCAACCCCGCTGACTACGGGGTGGCCGGAGCCACGACGTTCGAGGTCGTGGTTTACGACTGGAACATGAACCGAACCCACCTGATCTACCGGGTGACGGTGACCCCTGGCGCCGATGGTGCGGTGTCTGCGCCTCTGGCCCCGACCGTAGCGATCCTCACCGATGCCGCGTTTGGGGCGCTTATCCCGGCGCGGACGGCCCTTGCGGTAACCCTGTCCAAGGAGCTTGGCTACCTCGGCCTGCCGGTGGATCCGGCTGCGGCTCCTCCGGGCTCCAACCTGTACGTCGAGCTCCGCTGGCGCAAGGCGGCAGAGGATGCCGCCGGCGTCGCGGGTGACGGGTACCGGATCTACCGGAAGCTCGCCACCGAAGCCGACTACCGGCTCCTCTACACCGTGAACGCGACCGGTGCCGCCACCTACCTCTACCGCGACAGCACGCCGGACCTCCAGGTCGGGCTCCAGGCTGACTACCGGATCACTTACTTCCGGGGCACCGCGGAGTCGGCCCCGCTCGAGGCCTCGTGCACCCCTCTTCCGGCCTGGGACGTGAAACCGGTGTCCCCGGCGAACGAGGCCACTGGGGTGAGCTTGCTCCCCACGTTTACGTGGGCTCCGGTGCCGGGTCCTGTGGGGACGACCCAGTTCTACGCGGTCGTGTTCTACGACATACCTCACGGCGACGCGGGCGGGATCATCATCCGTGCCCTCAACACCACGACGGCCGCGTACGCTGGGATCCCCGGCGGAGCATGGGAGCGGCTCCAGCCCCATCGGATGTACCAGTGGTACATGTACGCCGCGTTGGGGATTGATCTCACGGCCAACGCTGTTTCGGTGGCCAACAACGATACCTACACGGGGGTCTTCCCGCGCATCCGCCCGCGGGAGATGTTCACGTTCACCACCGGAGATTGGTGAGGAGGTGAGGGATGAACAACAACAAGACAGCGTTCGTGATGGTAGGAGTGGTGGGGCTGTCCCTCCTCCTT
>CAKZKH010000200.1 GCA_937122485.1 uncultured bacterium
GAGCTCGGCCCGCGTGGGTCGCACAAGCTCCCCCAGGCGATGGGCTAAGGTGTCAGCGGCTTGGCTGAACGGCCGTGCTTGAGCAAATCTGCGGGCCTCCCGGCCCATGCGGGGGAGTTCCTCCCGCCGCCCCAGGAGTTCCCTCAACCCGAAATAGAGGCCGGTGGGGGAAGCCTCGACCACCCGGCCAAACGTGGGCTTGACCAACTCCCCGGCCGAACGGTGGGGCGTGGTGAGCACGGGCAGGCCCGCGGCCAGGGCCTCCATCAGCGTCAGCCCGTAGCTCTCGTGCCAGGAGGGGAACACGTAAAGGTCAGCCAAGGCCAGGTGGGCGTGCTTCTCCAGGCCGGTGACGTACCCGGGAAAATGGACTTCCACCTTCTTCAGCCTCTGCGCCAGCTTCCTCAGTCTGCGCATGTAGCTTTGGCCGTGCATGTAAGCTGGGGCTCCGCAGATGAGCACCACAAAGCTCTCTCTTTCGTGCTTCTCCCAAAGCGCAAGCGCCCTAAGCAGCAGGTCCTGCCCCTTCTCCGGAGAGATGCGAGACAGGGTGAGCACCACCGTCCTTCCGTTCACTCCGTACTTTTCGCCCAGCTCGGCGACCCTTGGGCCCACCCCCGGAGGCTCCGGCGCGGTGATCGCCCCCCAGGGGACCACAGCGACGTTCTCTTCTTTGCGGTAAGGGTACGAGCGGCGCAGGATGTGGGCCATGGCGGTGGAGGGCACGATAAGCAGCTCGCAAAAGCGCGCACAGGCCTCCTGTTTGGCGAAGATGAGGCGGGCCACGTCGGGCAGGAGGCGGTCGATGCCCAGGGTTCTGAGCGCACGGAACGCCTTGGCCAGCGCAGGGGCCGACACCAACCGGCGCAAGTAAATCTGAGCCGTGTAGTCCACCACATCCACGTGGAAGATGGCCGCCTGGCGGAAGCCCAGCCGGTGAATTTCCGCGAAATCCCCGGCCTCGGCGATGTCGTTGTGCAGCACCACCGTCTCCTGGGGATCCAGCTTGGAGGCATGCGCGCGCAGCCAGGAGGTCACCCCCCGCTCGAATTGCCGGGAGAGCTGGGCATAGCCGCGCACGGAAAGGTCCGTGATGGGGCCCTTGTGCCCAGGCACGCGCCAAGGGACTTGTTCGTAGGCCACACCTGGAATTCCTAAGTCTGGTCCAGAGCCCAGCACCACAAGGTCAACAGGGCGCGTGACGGCCCAGCGGCGAATCAAGTGCAGCCCCACTTGGGCCCCACCGCCCAATGGGGTTGTGTTGGGATCGTAGCCCAGGTGGGCTCCAGCGAACACCACCCTGACCATGGACTTTCCC
>CAKZKH010000201.1 GCA_937122485.1 uncultured bacterium
AAGGAAGGCCGCCCACCCAGGGCCCGGACGGCCCGGCCATCGTTCCCGATGAGGGCGATCCCCCTTAAGCGGGGGACCGACAGCAACAACCCCGTGGAAATGGTCCCCCTGGTCTGCTTGAAAACGCGCCTCAGTTGCCCCCTTGCTCAGGGTCCTGGGCCCCCGACCGGTCAACAGGGGGCGGCCCCAATGAGAACGGCTCCCACCGGACGGGACAGGAGCTGGTAGGACACAAATCCCGTCTTGTTCATCCGCACGAGCCCCAAGGTGCGGCCGTGGGCGCCGGCCTGCACCAGGGGCACACTCCCTACCCAAATCGGCTGCTCCAGGGCCAGGTGGTTGTGGCCCAGGATCATCAGGTGAAGCTCGGGCAGGGCCTGAGCCAACGCCTTGCCCCGCTGGAGGTCCACGTGAGCCAAGAGGATGCGTAGGTCGTGGTCCGGGGCCTCGGCCAGCGCGGCTTGCACGCTTTCCAAGGGGTCCAACAGCTCCCAGCCCGGCCAGCGCAAGACAAGGTCCCACATCACCCCCAGGACCAGAACCCGCAGACCTCCCGCCTGCAAGAGAACCCAACGCTGGGTGGGAAGATCGCTGCGGAGGTTCGTGGCCAGCACGGGAAAAGGCGCGGCCGCGATGACCTCCTTGAGGACCTGAGTCCCCAGATAAGTCTCGTGGTTTCCCAGGACCATGGCGTCGTAGCCCAGCTCTCCCATGGCCTCCATGGTGGCCCACGCCTCCGGCGCCTTGGTGCCCCGTGCCGTGTCCTCCCAGGTATCCCCCGCGTCCAAGATCAAGTCCGCTCCGCTTAGAACCGACTTCCAGGCCCGAAGATTGTCCACGTAAGCGTGGAGATCGTTGGTGAACGCAATGGTGATCTCCCCGGCCCACGCCCCGGCGACCGCCACAAGGACAAAAAACAAGGTCCCTAGCTTCGTCAACGTCTTCCTCCTCCGCCCCGAAGGTCTGGCCGAACTGGGGAGCATCCTAACCCAGGAGTTGCAGGTCTCAAGGAACCAAGGTCCTACTCCCACCCCCCCGGCAAGGTACGATCGTGGGGAGGTGAGGGACATGGGAAGTGTACGATTGCTGGTTGGTCTAGTGGTGGCCATGGTGCTTGCGGGTTGCCATGCCCAAGAGGCCACGGACAGTGGTGGGGGGGCGAGCCTGATCCCCCTTCCTGCCGCGCGCCAAACCGGCCCGGTGAGCGTGGAAGAAGCGCTGGCCCAAAGGCGATCCATCCGCTCCTACCAGGCCCGATCGCTGCGCCTGGAGGACCTCGCCCAGCTTCTCTGGGCTGCTCAAGGGATCACAGCGGCCTGGGGCGGCCGGACAGCCCCCTCCGCCGGAGCCACCTACCCCCTGGAAATCTACGCCGTGGTGGGCCAGGTGGAGGGTCTCAGTCCGGCCGTGTACCGGTACATTCCCCAAGGGCATGCCTTGAAGCTCCATCGAACCGGGGACCTCCGGGCCCCGTTGAGCCAGGCCGCCTGGCAGCCCTGGATCCGCACGGCCCCTGTCACACTCGTGATCGCCGCCGACTACCTGCGCACCACCCTCCGGTACGGAGAGCGGGGCATCCGCTACGTGCACATGGAAGTGGGGCACGTGGGGCAGAACGTCTACCTCCAGGCCACAGCCCTGGGACTGGGCACGGTCATCGTGGGGGCATTCTGGGACCTGGAAGTGCAGGACTTGCTGGGCATCCCTGAGGATCCCCTGGCCCTGATGCCCGTGGGGTATCCCTACGAGTAGGCAGGCCAGGTTGGCCAACGAGGCGCACCAAACGGCCCACGCCCTCCCGCGGGTCGGAGCTCGGCTCCTCGAGTTCTACACTCTCCTCGGCCAGAGCGAAATCGGCAAGGGCCGGGACGAGCGAAGAGGAGGAGGCCCGCCTGCTCCCCAAGAGAGCCAGGGATTGGAGGCATTGCGGAAGTTTTGGAGCTTTGCACGTTGGGGTTGTCGCAACAGAACACGCTGGGCTCCATATTCGAGCCCACGGTAGCTGCGGCCGGGCCACCGGCGCACCAAACTTTATGGCCCCGCCTCCTTGGCGATGCAGCCCATCCACACCTGGCAGAGAAAAAGTTCTCATGGCCGGCGAGTTTGGCAGAAACGCGCTTGCCGATTAGCCTTGTCCGGAAGATGAAAATCGTGGGGTTGGCCGGCCCGGCAGGATCGGGGAAGTCCACCTTGGGGAAGCTTTTGGCCCGGCGGCCGGGCTACGCCCGGGTGGACTGCGACGAACTCGCTTGGGAAGCCTATCGGCCGGGAGGACCGGCCTACGAAGGCCTCCGGGCCCGCTTCGGCCCTGGCGTGCTCAATCCCGATGGCACTGTCCACCGCCCAACGCTCGCTCGCTTGGCCCTCACCGATCCCCAGGCCAAGAAGGATTTGGAGGACCTCGTGCACCCCGCGGTCATGGCCCAGGTGACAAAACTGGCCGAGGAGCACAGGACCCGGGGAACCCGCGTGCTCGTGGTGGAAGGGGCCCTGCTTCTTTCTTCCCCGCACGTGGACCTGGAGCTTTTTGACCTCGTGGTGTGGTTGGAGGTCCCGGAGGAGGAGCGACGGAGGCGCCTCGCTGCGGCAGGGATCCCTCCAGAGACCGTGGGGGCCCGCATGGCCGCCCAGAACGACTTGCGGCCCCGGCCCCATCCCAAGCTCGTTGTTCTCGATGGTCGGGGGAGCCCAGAGGCGTTGGCTGACCGGATCGTTGAGCTGCTTGGAATTAGCTCGTGATCCACCCTCCGGACCGGAGGACGTCCAGCTCGTTGTAGGGCAGAGGACCGTGGGCTGTAAGCTGGTGGCGCTCGTGGCCCTTTCCCGCCAGGAGCACGACGTCGCCGGGCCGGGCCTCGCTCATGGCCCGTTCCACCGCCCGCGCTCGGTCCAGCTCCAGGAGGTACTGCCCCCCCACGGCCCGGATGCCCTCGGCGACCGCCGCCGCGATCCGCTGGGGGTCCTCCCGTTTGGGGTTGTCGGAGGTGAGAACCGCCAAGTCCGCCCACCGGCCCACGACCTGCCCCATCCACGGCCGCTTGCCCTCATCGGCCTGGCCGTTGGCCCCAAACACCACCAGAAGCCGCCGAGCTTGGGGCCGGAGGGCACAAAGGATGGACTCCAAGGCCTGGGGGTTGTGGGCGTAGTCGATCACCACCCAAGCCCCGTTGCGGGCAAGAAGCTTCTGGAACCTTCCCGGAGGCAGCTCGGCCCGGCCCAGCCGCTCGGCGATGGCCTCCACAGGCTGGCCCAAGGACCAAGCCACCGCCGCGGCCGCCAAAGCGTTCCTCACGTTGTGCTCCCCGGGAAAAGGGACGCATACCGGTGCCTGTCCGCCCGGGGTCAGGAGAAGGAACTGGGCTGCGTCGGGAAAAAGCTTCAGCCGCTCCGCCCGCACGTCCCCTTGGCGGATCCCGAAGGTCAGGCGCTTTCCCAATCCTGTTTTCATGAAAACCGGGGCGTGGGGGTCCTCGGCGTGGACCACACCCACGCTTTCTGGGTTCAGGAGCTCAAACAGGCGGAGCTTGGCCGCTCGGTAGTTCTCCATCGTCCCGTGAAAGTCCAGGTGGTCCCGGCCCAGGCCGAGGAAGACCCCTGCCCGGAGGTGGACCCCATCCACCCGCCGCTGGGCCAGACCGATGGAAGACGCCTCAAAGGCGAAGGCCTTCTTTCCCTCCGCCCTGGCCCGGGCCGCGATGCGGTGGAGGTCGGGAGCCTCGGGCGTGGTCACGCAGGACAGACCGTCGCTTTCCACCCGCACCGTGGTAATCGTCTCGCAGGCGGCCAGGAGCTGCCCGAGAAGGTGCACCACGGTGGTTTTCCCGTTTGTGCCCGTCACAGCCACCGTGGAGAGGTCCCGGGTGGGATGGCCGTAGAAGGCCGCGGCTGCCTGGGCCAGGGCCCGCCGGGCATCGCAAACGCGGAGGTAGGGCAGCGGGGCGTTCAAGACCTTCTCCCCCACGGCAGCCACCGCACCCCGCTGGGCCACCTCGGCCAGGTAGGCATGTCCGTCCGCTTGGGTACCTGCCCAGGCGAAAAACAGGTCCCCGGGGTTCACCCGGCGGGAGTCCCAAGCAAGTCCAGAGACTTCAAGGGTGCGCAAGAACGTACCCTTGGCTTCGGCGAGGAGCTCCCCCAGGGCTGGCACAGGGCCGATCGTAGTCCCCTGGAGGCCGGCCGACCCAGGACAGCTGCGAACCGGGAAGGTCGCGTCTGCCCGTTAAGTGTGTTTGTCGGCGATGGTGCTGGCCGCGTAAGCCTCGGGCTTGGTCCGCACGGGAAGCCCGGTGCCCAGGATCATCCCCACCACCTCTTCCACCAGGTCCCGGGTTCGGCCGCCCCGGCCGATGTCCACGTGGATCTCCAGGTGAAAGCTGGACACGCCCCGGGCCTTGAACGCCCGGATGAGGGCCTCGGCGGTCTCGTAGCTCAGCCACGCCTCGCGGTGAATCCGCTCCCGCAGGCTCTTAGGACGGCGCTCGGTCCGCCGCCGCCAAAAGTACCGGCCCCCCTTCCCCACCCGGTGGACCACCACCGCCGTCACATAGCCCGCTTCACCCGGATAGGTCTGGGAGTCGGTGCCCACCACGATCTCGTAGCGATCTTCCGGAGCGGCGGCCATCATGGACAAGATCTCGTCCACCGTCTCCCGAAAGGTGAGTTTTCCTAGACTGGGACTGTGATAACTGCCGTCGTCTTTCATGACAAGCGCGATTCTAAGCCACTTTCTCCCCACCGTCAACCAAGGGCAGGGTGAACCGGACCACGGCCCCTCCGTCGTTCTCCGCCCAGATGCTCCCCCCGTGGAGCTCCACCAGCTCCTTGGCGATGGCCAAGCCCAGGCCGCTTCCCTCCCCGCTGCGGGCCTTGTCCCCCTTGTAGAACCGCTCGAACAGATGGGGTAGGTCGTCCGGGGCAAAACCCGGTCCTTGGTCGGCCACGCTCACCTCCACCAAGGGACCCCGACGGTAGGCCTTGAGGGTGACCGTGGACCCCTGGGGTGCAAACCGCAGGGCGTTGGAAAGGAGGTTGCCCAGGACCTGACGAATCCTCCGGGCATCCACAAAAGCCCACAGGCCCGGCGTGACTTCCACCCGGACCTCCACGTTCTGGTCCGCTGCCCCTGCCCGGGCTCCCTCCGCCGCGGCCTTGACGAGCTCGCCCACGTCGCATTTCTCCCGGACGAGTTCCAGGTGCCCAGCCTCGGCCAGGGTGAGGGTTCGCAAATCCTCCACCAGCTCTCCGAGCTGGAGGGTCTCCTCGTACACCGGGGCCAACGTCTCCGAGGTCAGGGGGAACACCCCGTCGATCATGGCCTCGAGGTTGCCCCGGATGACGGAAAGCGGCGTGCGCAGCTCGTGGGCCACGTCAGCGAGCATGTTCTGGCGGGCCTTTTCCGAGCGCTCCAGGGCCCCAGCCATGTGGTTGAACGCTTGGGCCAGGCGTCCGATCTCATCCTTGCTGCGGACCTGGACGCGGTGGGCAAGGTCCCCGTGGGCCAGCCGGGCCGTGGCCCCCATGAGCTGCCGCAGGCGGGAGACCAGTTGGACCACGAGCACCGTCCCCAGGACCGCAGCCACGGCCAGGGCGATCACCCCCCCCCAAAGCGTCCCCCGCCGCACCGAGTTGAGAAAGTCCTCCTCCAAGGGCGTGAGCCCAGCCACGCTGAGGGGCACAAGGGTTCCCACCACCTGGCCGCCCACCTGGATGGGCACGCCCCATCGGCGGGCCGACTCCGCCAGCTCGCTATCGGTGACCGTGCACCGGCCCAGCATGGCCTGCTCCACGCAGGCCACCACCTTGCCCTCGGAGTCGAGCAGAAGGTACTGCCCAAGCGTACTGGTCTGGGAAACAATCCGCCCCCCCCGAAGGACCACCACTTCCACCCGTGTGCGGAACAGCTGGTCCACACCCATCCAGGTGCGGCGCACTTCCCACCACGAGGCCAAGATACGGGCGAACTCCTGGGCGTTGGCCCGGCGTTCCTCCACCCGGTACGCCGCAAACCGTTGCTCCAAGGCCCGGGTGGTGAGGAAATACCCCCCCAGGGTGGCCAACACCGCGGTCACCACCAGCGCCCCCACCAGCTTCCACCGAACCGACACCTAACCTCCTTCGGCCCGAAACTTGTACCCCACCCCGTGCATGGTGAGGATGAACGAGGGCTCATCGGGATTGGGCTCGATCTTGCGGCGAAGGTTCTTCACGTGGGAATCCACGGTGCGGGGCAAGGTGGCGTACGACCGGTCCTGAAGAACTTCCAAAAGCTCCCGGCGGGTGAACACCCGGCCCGGATGGCGGACGAACACCGCCAGGAGGTCGAACTCCGTGGGGGTCAGGTCCAGGAGTTTCCCGCTCAGCCGGGCCTCCCGGCCTGCGAGGTCGATGTGGAATGGACCGGCTTGGAGGACCTGGGGCGGGGGTCCGCCCTCCACCCGGCGGAGCACAGCCCGTACCCGGGCCGCCAGCTCCCGCAAGCTGAAGGGTTTGGTCACGTAGTCGTCGGCCCCCATCTCCAGGCCGGCCACCCGATCCGCCTCTTCGGCCCGGGCGGTGAGCATGATGATGGGGACGTTGCCCTCCTGCCGAACCCTGCGGGCCAGCTCCAGGCCGTGAACCCCAGGGAGCATGAGGTCCAAGATCACCAAGTCGGGTTTGAGGCTCTGGAACAAGCGCCAGCCATCGTCGCCCGTGAAGGCCACCTCCACCCGGTAGCCTTCCCGGATCAGGTACGCCTGGACCATGCGAGCGATTTCGCGCTCGTCCTCGACCACCAGAATCGTCTGCATCTCCATAGAAAGCCTACCTTACGGGACAAAAGGGGTCGAGCCTGGGGCCCGACCCCTTTAGGAGGCGGTTTCGGTGGTTGGGCTCTCGCTAACCTTTTCCACCGGGGCCCATGATGCCCCAAGGGCATTGAGAACCCATGAAAGAGTTGTGGAGATTCCGGGGAGACCGGTACCATCCAGCCCATGAGCGCCAGTCTCCGCGGCCTTCTGTTCCCGCAAAGCGTGGTCATGATCGGCGCCTCCCCCACCCCGGGAAAGATCACCCACACCGTGTTCGCCAACCTCACCGCTTTCTCCGGCCGTCTGTACGCGGTGAACCCCCGGTACCGGGAAGTCCTGGGCCGGCCCTGCTTTCCCCGGGTGGAGGACCTCCCCGAACCCGTGGACCTGGCCGTGGTCATGATCCCCGCCGAGCAGGTGGTGGAAGCGCTGGAATCCTGCGGACGCAAGGGCATCGGCCATGTCATCGTGGTCTCGGCGGGGTTCCGGGAAGCGGGAGGAGAAGGAGCGGAACGGGAGGGGAGGCTTGTGGCGGTGGCCCGAGACTACGGGATCCGGCTCCTTGGGCCCAACACGTTTGGAGTTGTTTCGCCGCGGGTGGGTCTGAACACGACGTTTGCCCCCCGGGGAGCTCTGCCCGGGGCCATCGCGTTCCTCACTCAATCCGGGGCCTTTGGCAGTGCGGTACTGGATTGGGCCTGGCAGGAGAAGCTGGGGTTTTCGGCGTTCGTGGCCCTGGGAAACAAAGCCCTTCTCGATGAAAGCGACTTCCTGCCCCTGTTGGCCGAGGACCCGGAAACGAGGGTGATCGCCGCCTACTTGGAGGGTCTCAAGGACGGGGCTCGGTTTGTGCGCCTGGCTCGGGAGGTGACGCGGCAAAAGCCTGTGGTGGTGCTCAAGGCGGGCCGGGGCGTGGCGGGCAAGCGGGCTACCCTTTCCCACACCGGCACGTTGGCGGGGGAGGAGCGGGCCTACCGGGGGGCCCTGCGCCAAGCCGGGGTCCTCCAGGCCCGCACCGTGGAGGAGCTGTTCGACTGGGCCTACGTCCTCTCCCACCAGCCCCTTCCGGCCGGGAAGAGGCTGGCGATTGTGTCCAACGCGGGGGGCCCGGGGGTGATTGCCGCCGACACCGCCGAGGAGGAGGGCTTGGAGGTGGTAGATTTCTCCCCGGCTACCGAAGGCAAGCTGGCTCGGACGCTCCCCCCCATGGCCAGCGCCCGCAACCCCGTGGACATCCTGGGCGATGCCTCGGCCGAACGGTTCCAGAAGACCCTGGACCTTGTCCTCGCCGACCCCCAGGTGGATATGGCCGTGTGCCTGTCCGCACCGCATCCCATCCTCACCTACGCCCAGCTCGCCGCGATCACCGCCCAAGCCTTCGCCCAGCACGGCAAGCCCATGGCGGCGAGCTTCATGACCGGCGACCTCGGGGAGGAAGCCAAAGCCACCTTGAGGGCCAGGGGCATTCCTGCCTTCTTCGACCCTGGGCGGGCCGTGCGCGCCTTGGCTGGCCTGGCCCGCTACGCCCAGTTGCGCAACCAAAGCCCCGAGGCTCCCCGCACGTTCGCCGTGGACCGCGATCGTGCCCACCAGGTGCTCGCCCACGGCGGGGTGCTCGGGCTGGAGGCCCTGGCCTTGCTCCAGGCCTACGGGATTCCCGTGGCTCAAGGAAAGCTTGTGTCGAGCCCAGCTCAGGCGAGACGGTGGGCCGTTCAGCTTGGCCGCCCGGTGGCCCTCAAAATCGTGTCTTCGGCGGCGGTGCACAAGACCGAGGCCGGGGCCGTGCGCCTCGGTGTGCCCCCGGAGGCCGTGGCCGAAGAAGCCCAAGCTCTGCTCGAGGGGTTCAAGGTCCGCTTCCCCGGCGCCCCGGTGGAGGGCCTGTACGTCCAGGAGCTTCTTTCTCCGGGCCGGGAAGTGATCCTGGGGCTCACCCGCGACCCCACCTTTGGCCCCCTGGTCATGGTCGGCCTGGGGGGAATCCACGTGGAGGTCCTGGGCGATGTGGCGTTCGCCCTGGCCCCGGTCTCGGCGAGGGAGGCCTTGGACTTGCTGCAAAACCTCAAGGCCTTCCCCCTGCTTGGGGGTGTGCGGGGGGAGAAACCGGTGGACCTCCAGGCCCTGGCTGAGGCCATGGAGCGGCTGGGGCAGCTCGCCCTGGATTTCCCCCAGATTCAAGAACTCGACATCAACCCGCTTTTCGCCTATCCCACGGGTATTGTGGCAGCGGACGTGCGGGTCCGCCTGGGTTAGGGCCGGGCTTCCGCGCTCGTGGTGATCTGAGCGGACAGGGAGTGGGCCACCGAGCAATAGCGCTCGAGGGAGAGCTGGACGGCCTTGGTCAGGTTGGTCTCCGGGACGCCTTCGCTGGTGAAGGTGAGGTGGATTTTGCGCACGGCCCGGGGGTGGTCGGGGTTGCGTTCGGCCTGAACCTGGATGGACAGGGATCGGGGCGGGGTGCGCATTTTCTCCAAGATGGAGACCACGTCCATTCCCGTGCAACCCCCAAGGGCGATGAGGAGGAGCTCGGTGGGGCGGGGGGCGGAATTGGCTCCGCCCACGTCGGTTCCGGCGTCCATGGCCGCCGGGTGTCCCGACGGGCCCTGGCCCTGGAAGCGGAGACCGCTTTGCCAGTGGACTTCCACGTTCATGGTGCCTCCTTGGGGGGATGGTAGCCGGGGGGAGGTCACATTTCAAACCTTCAACGAATGTTGAAATATCACCGGGCGCGGGTTACACTCCCCCCGTGGCCGAACCAAGGATCTTGGAGCTCGCCAAGACGCTGGAGGCCCTGGCCTGCCCGGACCGGCTGAAGATCGTGGCCTACCTCCTGGCCCAGGAAGGGCCCTCCTGCGGGGACGTGGCGCAAGCCCTGGGCATGTCCCAGTCGGCCCTGTCCTATCACCTGAGGATTTTGGAGGGAGCCGGACTCCTCGAGCGCTGGCGGCAGGGGCGCACCCGGTGTTTGCGGCTCCGCCGCCCCGCGCGGGACCTCCTCCCCCCAAAAATCCTCAAACAACTGCAAAAGGAGGCAACACCATGGAAGAGCAAGTCCACGAAGTGACGATTTACACCACCCCCACCTGCCCGTGGTGCCAGGTGGCCAAGCGGTACCTCGCCTCCCGCAACATCCCCTACACCGAGGTCAACGTGGCCGCCGATCCTGCCGCTGCCCTGGAAATGATCCAAAAAAGCGGCCAGCAAGGCGTGCCGGTTTTGGACATCGACGGGGAGATCGTGATCGGTTTTGACCGGGCCCGCATCGACCAGCTTTTGGGCCTGTCCTAGGGGTGGAGGCGAGCGGGATCGAACCGCCGACCTCCGGCTTGCAAAGCCGGCGCTCTCCCAAACTGAGCTACGCCCCCACGGGGTGTATGTTATACCTTGAAGGGGCCGAGCTCGCCAGAGGAGGAACCATGGAAGATCGGGTGCGCGAGGTGCTTGAAGGGATCCGCCCAGCTCTCCAGGCCGACGGCGGGGACGTGGAGCTCGTGGAGCTCACCGAAGAGGGGATCGTGAGGGTCCGCCTTGTGGGGGCCTGCGGGTCTTGCCCCATGGCGACCTACACCTTGAAGGGCACAGTGGAACGCCTGCTCAAGGAAGAAATCCCCGAGGTCGTGGCCGTGGAGGCGGTCTAGGCCCGTCAGGCAAAGAGGTAGCGTAGGGCCGAGCGGGTAGCTTCCCGCCCGGCTTCTACGGCCTCCGGGAGCTTGCTGAACTCCAAAAGCCCGATCCCCTCCACGTGGGGCCGGATGACCAACAACCTCTCCCCCAGGCGTTTGTGGGCCCAAGCGAGTTTGAGCTCCCCCAACTCCTGGGCGGTGATCTGGTAGGAGCGGAGCGCCACCTCCACCAGGCTTTTGGGCATGGGCCCGAGCGGGGCAGACACGTCCACGGCCAGAATCTGCTGCGGGCCGAATTCCTCCACCGCGTCGATGGGCAAGTTGTTGACAATGCCCCCGTCCACGAGGTAGCGCTTGCGCCATTTCACCGGGCCGAGAAGGCCGGGGAGGGCGGCGCTGGCCGCCACACCGATGTGCAAGGCCCCTTCGTCGATGCGCACTTCTTCGCCCGTGGCCAGGTCGGCGGCCACGGCTACGAACGGGATGGCCAGGTCTTCGAAGTGCTGGTTTTTCCCGAGCAACCGGAGGAACTCCAGCAGCCGGCTCAACCGGGGCGAGGCCTCCTCCCACCACGGCCGGCGCCGCAGCCGCTCCCACAGGGCTTCCAGCACCGCCTGCTCCACCACCCGTTCGTAGGTTTTGGGTACGCCGAAGATCTTGTCCAGTTCAAGATGTTCCAGCAATTGGACCAGTCGGCGGGGGTGTTGTCCGGCGGCGTACAGGCCCCCCACGATGGCCCCCATGCTCGTGCCCGCCAGCACCTCCGGCTCGAGGTCCGCGGCCTCCAGCTCCAGCAGGACCCCCAAGTGAGCCAGCCCCCGGGCTCCGCCTCCCCCCAGGGCCAGACCCAACCGCGGCCCGCTCCGCTTCTTCATGGCCGTCTATGGTAACGAAAAGGCCTGGGCCCAGGGAGCGAGGTTGTCCTCCGCAAAAAATGTCCGCGCGCGGAAGCTCGCGCGCGGACCCACTTCCCTACACCCGGTTACTTCGGCTTCCCGGGCTTCTTGGGCTTCTCCTGCTTCCCCTTCAACAGCACGCTTCACCACCTCCTCGTTTCTGCCCTCGTAAGGGCAGCTATGCGGAGCTTAGGTAGGCTCAGAAAAAAAGTCAAATGGAGGAGAACGGACATTCGTCACCTTTCCCTCCCTCCCTCGCTTGGGCGCCCTAAGGGTTAGAATGCCGACCATGCTTCACTTTCTCCTTGCTCTGGCCGGCGTGGGGGTGGGGGCAGTGGGGTCGATGTTGGGCATTGGCGGCGGGCTTTTCCTCGTGCCCTTGCTCCTTCTTGGCGGGTTGGTGGCGGGAGCACCCCAGGCCGCGGGGACCAGCATCGCCGCCGTCCTGGCCAACGGGATTTCCAGCACCACGGCTTACCTCCGCAGAAAAGTGACCAATTGGAAAGTTGGATTGGTCGTGGTTCCCGGTGCGGTGGCCGGAGGGTGGGTTGGCGCTTACCTGGCCGGGCGCATCGAACCGGGGAAGCTGGCGTTGGCTTTCGGCCTTTTTCTCCTATACCCCGCCGCGGTTCTTGTGCTCGGCAAGCAGCCCAAGGACCTTTTCCACGGGCGGGGCCGGGCAGGGGTTGGGATTCTCGCTGGAGGGATGGTGGGGCTTGTCGCCGGCACGGCTGGGGGCCTGTTTGGGATTGGCGGTGGGGTCATCATGGTCCCCGCCCTGACCTTCCTGGGGTTGGACATTTTGCCGGCCATCGCCACCAGTTTGTTTGTGATGATCCCCTCCTCGGCGGTGGCGTTGGCCCAGCACGCCCTGGCCGGGCGAACCCAGTGGGACTTGGCGTTCCCCCTCATCGGGGGGATTGTGATCGGGGCGCAGATCGGGCCCATACTTTCCCTGCGCCTTCCTGCCCGTTGGCTCCGGCGCCTGTTCGCCTTGGTGCTCCTGTACACCGCGGCCCAGATGATCCGCCGCGGCCTCAGCTAGGAAAAAGGGTTATCCTTTGGGCCATGAGAAACACATGGCGCGTTGGGCTTGCGGCTCTGGCGGCCCTGTCCAGCCTGGGCCTTTTCGGTTGTCTTCCCTCTTCCCGGCCGGAACTGGCCATCGCCACCACGCCCCACCCGCCGGTGGGGGAGTACCCCTTCACCGTGGAGTTCCGGGCGATCCACGCTGGGGGAGCAGGGGTGGAGTACCTGTGGGACTTTGGCGACGGCCTGACCGGTACCGGCCCCATCGTCACCCACACCTACGGGCGCAAGGGCACGTTCCCGGTGTACCTCACGGCCGTTGGGCCTGGGGGCCCGCTTCAGGCCCACACCGAGGTGCAGGTGCAGTCCAAGGCCCCCGTGGCCTGGTTCACGGTGACCCCGGCGATGGGTGCGGTGGTGCGCAGCCCCGTGACCTTCGATGGTTCCCCCTCCTCGGATCCCGACGGGACGGTGGTAGAGTACGTGTGGGACTTCGGGGACAGCACCGGGGCCTCTTCCTCCAACCCCACGCTCACCCACACCTACGAGCGCGCCGGTTCGTACACGGTGACCTTGGTGGTCCGCGACGCTGACGGGGACGCATCCCGGCCGGCGACGCGGGAGGTTGTGATCCTCGGCTCGTGTTGCGGTGGCCGCTGATTTTCGTGTCCCTGACCTCGTAGGGGCCCTGCGGGACCTTGTCTTGCAGATCCCCCGCGGGCAGGTGAGCACCTACCGGGCGGTGGCCGAAGCGCTCGGGGATCCGGAAGTGGCCGGGTTTGTGGGCCACTGGCTCCTGTCCCCGGAGGCGGAGGGGCTTCCCGTGCACCGGGTGGTCCACGCCTCTGGAGCCCTGGGCCGAGCCTGGGGAAAAACACCGGAACAGGCGGCCCAAGCCCTTGGGAGGGAAGGGGTGCGGGTTGTGGGGCTAAAGGTCGAGCCCCTGGCCCGGTTCTTTTTCTGGGCATTCACGTCCGAGCGACCCTTGGCCCAGCTGAGGGCTGAGCAGGAGGCTATTGCCCGCCAGGTGAAGCTTGCTCCCTTGCCGGCGGTGGAGTTGCTCGGGGCCGTGGACGTGGCCTACCGGGGAGAGGAAGCGGTGGCGGCCTTTGTGCTGGCCCGGGCCAATGGGGAGGAACTCGACTACGTGACCGCGCGGGCCCCGGCGCGGTTCCCCTATGTGTCCACCTACTTGGCGTACCGGGAGCTCCCGGCGTACTTGGCGGCGGTGCGGGCCGCGGACCGCGCGGGCCTGCGCCCCGAGGTGATTCTGGTGGACGGGAACGGGGTTCTCCATCCCCGGGGGGCGGGGGTGGCCAGCCACCTCGGGGTGGTGCTCGATCGGGCCACGGTGGGGGTGGCCAAGGGCCACCTCTGTGGTCGGGTCAACACCGTGGGGATGACGATTGGGGAGTGGCGGCCGGTGGTGCTGGGGGAGGACACGGCTGGGGCGGCTTTGCGCACGGACCGCAACGTCACCCTTTTTATCTCCCCCGGGCACAAGGCGGACCTGGGGACCTCGCTTGCTCTGGTGGGGGAGCTCACGGCGCAGGGGGCGTTTCCCCCGCCTTTGGCCTTGGCCCACGATCTGGCCCGCGAAGCGGCTCAAGGCCAGCAGTACTGAACAGAATGGAATCCTAGCGCAAGATCAAGAGCTTCCTCGTCTGGGAGAAACGTCTCCCATCTTCAAGTTCCACCAAAATGACAACAAGGTAGACGCCACCCGCCAGCTCCTGGCCTTTGCGGTCGAGCATGTCCCATGTGAGTGCGGGCGGGAATCCAACACCCTCCCACAAGCAACGGTTTGAGAGGTCGAACACCTGAACCCGCAGTTCCAGAACCCGGGATCCAGGAGTTACGTCCAGAACGAACGTCACCGGCTGGTACCCCATCACAGGGTTAGGATGGATGAGAACTCCGATCCCCACAGGATCCCCTCCTGGTGGGGGCGGGGGAGAACCCAAACCCACAGCGGGTGAGAGCGGATGGGGAACGCTCAGGTCTGTGGGCAACCTCGCGGCAGACTTCAGGATCACACGGACGTCGGCTACTTTGGTTTGGATCCAGTAGCCGTACCACGGGTGCAATGCTGTTGCATCCGTGTAGCTCCCTTGATCCGCTCCCCAACCAAAGAGGTTGTCCCTGACCCATCCCATAGCGACGGCTTCCCGCCAGGGTCGTGTTTCCGGGCCCCGCGCCACCACGATCTGGTCCTTGGCATACGGCCAGGGTGAACCAATCTGATGCCAACCCGCCCATGCGAGGACCAGCACCTGATCTGCAGCCGAGGCCTGTCCGACCACAGTGACGGTCTTGTTTGCAGGCAGCCGCACCCAGTAGCCACGGGTGGGGTCCAGGGAGGTTACCCGCTCGTAGGCCGAGCCGTTCCACCAGTACAGGGTACCACCGAACGCCTCGGCGGAAACACCCTGGGCGGGAACGGAGACCATGTACCAGCCCGCCTTGGCCCCATAGGTGTGGGAGGTGCCGGTGGGAGGTGGAGGCGGTTCCTCGGTGACAAGCTGCAGTCTGCCCGCCCCGTACACGTTGTCCTTTCCTGGGTGGCCCATATCCACAGCGTTCGCCTCCAGCCAGCGTCTTACGTCGGGGCCCGACCAACCAGGCCGCGCGGCCCACACCACGGCCGCCGCTCCTGCCACGTGGGGCGCGGAGGCGGACGTGCCCGCGAACTTACCCTGTCCGTAGGTCATCGTGCTCACTCCATCGGGCCCCATCAGGTCCGGCTTGACAAGGGCTCTGGCATTGAGCCGGCTTGGGTTCGTGGGACCCTGGGAGGTGTACGGTCGGGCTGGGCCTCCCGACCAGGTGGACCAGCCCATGGCCCCTACGGTGAGCACCGATTCAAGGTCCGAAGGAGCAGGTACTGAACTTTCTTTCACCGCGTGCTGCAGTTTGACCTGGGTCGTACAATAGAGCTCGAGTCTGGGCTTCCCAGGGGCGTTGTACGCCCGGATGACAACTCCATAGGTCCCTGCTTTGAGCGGGTAGTACACAATCTGCTCTCCGGGCGGCTGCCCTCCGGTCTGATTGTTGGTGGAGCTGGCCACGATGTTGCCGAAGGGCATTTGCACAAGGTAGAGATCGTAGTCCTGATCGGTGGTGGGCCACCCGTCCCAGGTCAGCCACAAACCCAACGCCCTGTCTGCGGGAGCGTCGAACAAGTTGACGTTTTGCCCAGGCCCGAAGTCGAGGAGGCCGTCTCCGTCCTGATCATGCCAGGGCCCTTCCCAATGGGCACCATCTCCGAAATTGCCTGCTGCGTTCACCCACAGGATCCCGCGGTCCGTGGCCCACCGCACAATGTCGCACACCACGCCTGTTCCATCGTAGAAGTTGGTGTTGAACCAGGCGACGGAGTGACTGATGACCTGGACCCCCAGCTGCACTGCGTCTCGAACAGCCGCAGCCAATTGGACTTCGTTGTCCACCTTCATGAGGAAGAGTTCCGCCTGGGGGGCCATGTCGGAGATGATCTCGGCACAGGCAACCCCGTGGCCGCCTGCCCCCAGACCCGTTCCGGTGTAGTCTCGGCTCCAAGCCACACGAAGCTCCCCTGCAGCCACAGCTTGGTCGAGGCCTCCAAACTCCACGTCAATCACGGCCACTCGGACCCCTTGGCCCAGTTCTGCCCTACGGTGCCACGTGGCGGCGCCTGTGAGGTTGACCCCCTCACTGGTCACCACAGGCTGCGGCCGCATCGGACCTCGGACAAACCGAACGTCAGAGAGGTTGGCCAACTCTTGCACCGCTGCCCAGGGAATGCGGACCTCCCAAAGCCCCAACTCGGGGGCTGCGTGCAGGGCTTCGGCCCCCACCGAGGCCCACGGGGGGCGAACGCCCACCTCGGTTTCCACCACCACCGTGACCCGTTCGTCCTCCACCCTCCAGCCTTGTTCCCTGGCCGCAAGCGCTCCAAGCTCAGGGTTCGTGAGGGCCTGCCGAGCCAGGTGCTCGAGGGCCGTTTCCAGTTTGGGATGGCCCTGCTCGGGGGGGATCAGCTTGCTCCAAGCCTGGGCGGAACCGCACAGTGCCGCCAGAGAAACGAGGTACACAGACAAAGCACGGGCGATGCGGCTCATCGTGGGCCCGTTGCTCGTCCGACCGGGACTGGCGCGCACCCCTGATCCTTGGTCGGAGCTGTCCCCAAGGGGCTCGGACAACCGAAGACCTTGGCCCCACCTCGACGTCGGCCTAGAGCCATCGTTCCAGCTCGGCTTCGGTGGGGACCGCCGGGTAAACGCCCCGGAAGCGAAGGATGCCTCGTCGGTCCACGATGAGGAAGAATGGAACGTAGGGCACCTCGTACAGAGTGACGACCCCCATGGCTGCTTCGAACGAATCCCACAGGGTCAGTTGGTCCGTGTAGCCCTGGCTTTGAAGGTATTGGATTGCAGTTTGTGGATCGTGGTCCAGGTTGATGCCCAGGAACGCCAGGCCCCGCCGGCGGTACTTTTCCCACAGCCGACGGGCTTCCGGCAGGGCCTTGCCGCAATCCGGACAGGTGGACTGCCAAAACAACACCAACACCACCTGGCCCCGATAGTCGGACAGGGCCACCTTCTTCCCGTCGAGAGCAACAAGGGCAAACTCAGGAGCTCTGAGCCCTACGCTTGTCCCATAAGGTGGTAGCGGCTCGTCCCTAGACCAAAGAAGGACCAGCGTTACCACGGCCCCGATCCCGAGAAGGCCCAAGGCAACCCAGACCTTCTTGCTTGGGCGAGGCAAGGCCACAAGCTTGGTCAGGGAGTTCCGCGATCCCATGCCCCTAATTGTACCTGTGGGTTCATCCTCCCCAAGGTGGGCGATTGGTTCAGGAAAAGGAGGACCCCGCGCCCGAGGGGGACAGGGAGGTAGCGAGGGGCGCGGGGTCCGGTTCCCGGTTTGGTCTAGGTGCCCGGTGGCGGAGGAGGAGGCGGCTCTTCGCCCTCTGCGCCCGGCGACCCTGAATCAGGCTGGGATAGTGCACTGCACCCAGCGGCGTTGCAGGCCCTTACCCAATACCAGTAGGTGGTGTTTGGCTGGACCGCGCTGTCGGTGTAGGTTGCCTCTTCGACAAGGCTGAGGAACAGCGGCGGGGCTTCCTGAGAAAGGGCCCGATACACAAGGTAGTTTAGGGCTCCGGTCGGGGCTTGCCAGGTGACCACGACCTTACCCGCTTCTGTGCCATCGGTCGCTTGCACGCCTGTGGGCGGAGGCGGAGCCTGGCTCGCCGCATACCCGGAAACAGGGTCCGAGGGCAAGCTGCACCCAAGGTTGTTGCAGGCCTGAACTCTGTACCAGTACGTTGTCCCCGGAACAACAGCGAGGTCCTCAAACTGAGGTTGCACCACTCCTTCGATCAACGTGAATGGACCGGTCGAAGCTTGCCCTCGGAAGATGTAGTACTCTGTAGCGCCCAGTACAGCCGTCCAGCTGACTTGGATCCGATCGGCAAACGAACCCTGACTGACGGTGATGCCCGCAGGGGTTGTGGGCAAGGTGAGGCCCAGGGCCTTGCCGGCCTTCGCTGGGGTGAACGGGCTGCAGCCGGCGCGGTTGCAGGCCCGGACCTTATACCAGTATGTAGTCCCCGGGGCCACACCGGTGTCGTCGTAGGAAGGAACGCCCGTGGAAGCCAGGTAGGTGAACGTTCCTGCCGACGACGTTCCCCGCCACACCTCGTACCCTCCTGCCTCCGGTACAGGGCTCCACGTGACGCGCACCCGATCCAAGAAGGCCCCGTCGCTAGCGCTCAGGCCCTCCGGTGCCACGGGGACCAGCCCTCCGAACAGCACCCCACAGCCCACCAGGGTTGCGGCGATCACCACGGTCCCCAACACCGACACTGTTGCCATCCACATCCGCGGCCCTACCGAGGGTGTCATCTGCTACCTCCTCGACGACCCGCCAAATGCCCGCGGGCCTCACTCAATGGTTTTGTCCGATTGTAGTGACCGCCCCCACCCCTTTGCCCCCAGCTGGCACAGCCGGTGTGAACGCGGGAGCCCCGCACCGCGGGCATTGGGTACTTGGAGAAGGGCCAACTGTCCAGGCAATGCGTCCCCCCGAGGGCCCGTCCGTGGCCGGCGAAAGCCAAACGATTGTCGTGGCCCCGCAACTTTCCCCCTGTACATTGGAAGGTAGAACACGCCCACCTTTCGGCGGTGATCGAGGCGGTGGGCGGGAGGAGGAACCATGACCAAGTTGGTGGCGGGCGTATGGACGGTCGTTCTCGGAGCAAGCTGCATGGGCCTGGCAGCTCAGCCCATGTTGGGCATTGGCCTAGGCCCAGCCCAAGCTTCTGGGGGCGGTTGGACCCTCGGCAATGTCGAACTTCATGCAGAACTGAACTGGGACGCCTGGCTGTGCAGCCGCTTCACCGTCCTGTATCTTCCTCCCTTGCTTGCCGGCGAGGTTCCCTCGGTTCTGTTCAGCTGGGGGGCCCGCTTGGGGCTGGGCGAATCGTTGCGAACTTCCCTGTCCCTGGGCGTTGGGGGTCTGGTGAGCTCCACTTCGCTGCGGGGCTTCGTTCCCTCGTTTGCCTTCAGCGGCGGCCTGGGCGTGGAGGTGTGGATCACGGAGACTTTGGGGCTCTTTTTGTCGGCGTATGCAATCCTCGCCCAGCGGCCTGACCCTTATGGACCTGGGTTCTACCCCTACTTCCCCTGGTCCGTGGGGATCGTCGTCGCTCCCGCTGGGCGGCCAAGAACCCTCCCAGTGGGCGTTGAGGAGTAGGCTGGAGGCCACTCAAGGCCGGAGGGAGTGGGCCACCTTCAACCGACAGGGGTTCCGACCCGGGGTGCCCTTCCTCCCTGGGGAGCGCAACCGCACAGCCGCAAGGATAGACCGCCTGCTCGGATAGTTGAGGGCGACCAGGGGCCCCCTCACCAAGCCCGGCACCCCCAACAGCCCCTGGCGAACGCTATCTTAGGATCACGAGCTTCAACAGCCCTGAGGAGACCTCGGTTCCCCCGACCTTGGCCGTGATTCGGTACAAGTACACTCCGTTGGCCAGGTACCGGCCCGCCAGGTCCTCCGTGGCCCAGGCGAGCTCGGACCCAGGCCCGCTCCCGCGCCACACCACCTTCCCCGACAGGTCGTACACCACCACGGTGATCTCCGTTACCTCTGCCGCCCTTGCTCCCCCTACGCTGAACGTCGCCCTGGACTCAGCCGTCACAGGGTTGGGCACGCCCACAAACTCAAACTCGGCAGAAACCGAAGACCCGTCAGGGGGCAAAGCAGGCAGCTCCAAAATCTCCCGGGCCAAAGGTTCCAGCTCCTCCAGCCCTGCGCTCAGCGTCGAAGCTGCCGTGGCCCGCGCGGCGTAGGCAAACCGCAAGGTCAGGCCGGACACTCGGGCCTCCAGCCAGTACCCGTACCAGGGATGGATCGTCGTGGGCGTGGTGTAGGCCCCGTCCGTGGCCTTGTACCCGTAGATCGCATTGCGCACCCAACCGGCGGCCACGGCATCGGCCCAGCTTCTTGTTTCCCCTCCCCGGATCACCTGGATCGCGCTCCTCGGGTACGGCCACGGCGCGCTCACCTGGTGCCAGCCGGCGACTTCAAGGTCCAGGGTCACGTCCGACGCGGGGGGGGTACCCGTCGCCGTGGCGGTGGCGTTGGCCGGGAGCCGCGCCCAGCAGCCCTGGGTAGGCTCAAGGACTGTAGGCCGTTCGTAGCCCCGCGTCCGCGGGTTCCACCGCCACATCGTCACCCCGGTGCCACCCACCCCCTGCCGCACGGGCACAGAGATGAGGTACCAACCGGCCACAGGGCCGTAGGTGTGGGAGTTGCCGTCGCTGGGCGGCTGGGAACCCGGTTCCCTCACGGTGACGGTCACGCTGGCCTCCGCGCTTCCACCCCGGCCGTCGGAGACCACGACCCGCACCGTATGCGTGCCGGCAGGCGGATTCGTCCACCGCACTTCCGAAACGTGCGGACCCACCGCATCCTGCCTTACCCCGTTGAGGTACCACTCAAAGGTCAAGGAATCCCCGTCCGGATCCGAGGCTGTGGCCGTGAACACGACGGTGTCCCCTGTGGTCGGGTTCGAAGGGCTGTACTGCAAAGACACGGTGGGAGGGCGGTTCGTGGGGGGAGCGGAGGTACCCGCTTGGACCACTTGGACTGTGGCGGGGCTGCCCGAGGCGCCCGCGGCGGTGACCGTGATGGTGCCTGTGCGCGAGCTTGTGGAGGTATTGGCTGCATAGGAGACCGTGATGGTGCCCGCGTTGGTGCCGCTGGTGCCGGAGGTGATGGTGAGCCAGCCTCCCCCTGCGCTGACCGCCGCGCTCCAGTTCATTGTGCCCCCACCGCTGTTGGCCACCGTGAAGGTTGTAGTCCCGGCGTCAGCCGGAACGTTGCGTACAGAGGGTGTCACGGAAAGCACCGGGGTCGGCGTCACCGGGGGACACGTCGTGACCCCCTGTCGTTTGCCGAAGTTCTGGACCCAGTAGTGCCCGTAACGGCTGCCGGTGTTGTAGGCGTAGCCCACGCCCAGGTCGCAGTAGGCTGTGCTGAGGATGTTGGCCCGATGGCCTGGGCTGTTCATCCAGCTCTGCACCACCTCGGCAGGGCTCGTTTGCCCCGCCGCGATGTTTTCTGCGCAAGCGCTCCAGTTGTACCCCGCCTCGGTGATTCTTTGGCCCGGGGTCTTCCCTTCGGGCGTGTTGTGGTCGAAGTAGTTGCGGGTGGCCATGTCCAGGGCGTGGTGGTAGGCCGCGTTATAAAGGAGGTCGTTCCAGGCCAAGAGGTGGAGGCCTTGGGCCGCGCGTTCTTGGTTGGTGAGCTGGTACACCTGGATTTCGTTCGTTCCCGCGGAAGGGGTGAGGTACATGAGGGGGGCCAACTCGGCGCTGGTCTCGAAGGCCAGCTGGCGAACAAGGTGGACAGGGCCACCGTTGTTGCGGATCTGAATCACCCAGCCGTCCACCTCGATCATCCCGGCCAGCGTTCGCTCGTTCAGGGCCAGGATTACTCTTCCAGACGCGGGCGTCTCGACCCGACCCACCCACAGCCAACCTCCCGCGGCCCCGGGCTCGAACCTCTCCAGCGTGGCTTGAACCTGAAGATCGTCAAACAGGTTCAGGAAGATGACCGGGGCGGGGTGGAGAGTCCCAGGCTCTTCCCCAGCCACTGCCTTGAGGTCCACGGTCACCAGCCGCCACCGGGCCATGCCTTGGATCCCCAGGGCCCAGGCTGCTTCGAAGTCCTCCGTGGCAGGCTGAAAAACAGGCTGCCCCAGGCACAAACAAGGCAGCAACAAAAAAGTTACCCCCAGCACCCCAAGAGCCGCTCCCAGCTTCATCCGCTCCTCCTTTGACTGGAGGGCGACGCGCAGGCGAAGTCCAACGGGCCGTCCCCCGGACCCCTCACTATAGCCCCGGGGAGGGACAGCCGCCATGCCCGCCTCCAACCCATCCAGACCGAGGCGCTGCGTTCCCTCAACCGTGTTGAAGCCGGCTCAGAACTTGAAGGAGGCCGAGACGATCAGGGTGTGTCCGGCCCCTTCGATCTGGACCTCCCGGTTCTGAACCCAGGCCCCGTCGATGGTGATTCCCAGAGCTTGAACCCCGGCTCCGGCGGTGAACGAGGCGAGTCCGCCCGGCCGCCACACCACGCCGCCCCGCACGGCCAAGAACAACAGGCGGTATTCCAACCCTGCCCGTACGGTGGTCTGGCCCAGCAAGGGCTCGCTGGACAAATCCACGGCCAACACCGCCCCGTCGTCCTCCAGCAGCAAGGGTCGTTGGATGAGGGCCAGCCCTGCGGTGTACCTTGCGGCCACGCGGTCGGTGGGTTCGGTGGGGGTGTTCCGCCACTTGACCCCGGTATCCCCCACGTCGGCTGCAGCCAAGCCCAGCCACAGCCGATCCTCCCAAATTGGGGCGGCCAACCCCAGGTCAAAGCCCAACCCGAACGCTAGGGCGTCTTGGCCGCCCACCCCAGCTTGGGGAGCGCGGTAGCTGTAGGCTTTGACCGCCCCGCCCAGGTACCCCAGCCGGGGAAGCCAGACCGCCGCTGCACCGGCGTACAGAGCTTCAGAGTACCGAATCAGTCCCAGGGGGCTGCCGTACTCGTCGAACGCCAGGACTTCGGTGGACATCTCTGTCCAGGCCAGGCCCACCGCCAGCCGCAACGATGACGTGGTTTGCTCCGGTGTTGCGGACGGCTGTTGTGAGTTGTCGGTGGCGGTGGGGGCTGTGGGGTTGGCCCCCCGGTCGGAGGGCGTCGCCGGCCCGGCGGCGAAGTCCCAGCGGGCCAGCCCCGCCACGAAGTTGAAGAAGATGTCGATCCCGTAGATGTTGGTGGTCATGCCTCCGACCTCGACGGAGGCGGCCCGGGCTAGCCCCGCAGGGTTCCAATAGATCGCGGAGTACCCGTCGGCCACGGCCACGAAGGCTCCGCCCATGCCCATGGCTCGGGCGTCCACGCCCCGGCGGAGGAATGCGGCCGAACCCACACCACCCGTAGCCTGGCCCCAAGCCCCGGCTGCCCAAGCTCCCACCACCAACACCGCTGCGATGATTCCTCGCTTCATAGCTCTCCTTTTCACTTGATTACGAGCAGCCGCTCGATCCCGGTGCGAACAACTTCTCCTTCCCAGCGGACCTCGGCCCAGTAGAGGTACAGGCCGTTGGCCACGATCCCTCCGCGGCTATCCTGCAAGTTCCACTGGTACACCGGGCCTGGCTGCCATCCGCTATCGTACACCAACCGCCCAGAGACGTCGTATACCCACAGCCGCACCTCCCCGGCGTCCAGCCCCTGGACGGTGAAGCGAACCGTCTGACCTGCCCGGGCAGGGCTGGGCGAGGCCACGATGCTGACTGGTTTTTCCCGCGGCGCCGACCCCACCTGGAACGCGCTCTCTCCCCCTACCGGGGTTCCGTTCACCGCCCCGGAGAGGATGTAGGTCCCCGGGGAGCACCCCGAGGGAACCGTCAGCCTGTACCGCACGATGCGCACCGCTCCGGGCGTGAGCAGCGCCCACCGCCACACAAGCTCGGGGCCCTGCTCAACTTTGTCCGCCTCCCCGCGGTCCACGATGCGCCCCTGGAACCCCGGAGGCACTCTTTCGCGGAGCTCCAAGGTCCCCACCTGGGTTCCTGGCATGCGGACCTCGATTTCGACCGTGAGGACCTCGCCTGGGGGCACCGGTGAGCGGGGTGGGAAGATGCGGCGTTCCGCCCAAGGGTCATCCAGGAAGAGCCGAACCGCGCCCTGGCCGAAGACGGGATCCGGTCCAGGAGCCCCGAGGTCCACGGCCCAGCGGGCCAGAAGTTCCTTCAGTTCGGCAACGCCCAGGTCTTGGCCGACCCGGCGGGCCTGAGCCAGGAGCAAGGCGGCCATCCCCGCGACATGGGGCGCGGCCGCCGAGGTTCCCCCGAACCGAACGTAGGGAAAGTTTCTCACCTCGTCGGGGCCCATCAGGTCGGGTTTGAGGCGGCCGTCGGCCGTGGGCCCTTGGGAGCTGTACGGCTGCTGGGGACCCTTGTTCCACCGCGCCGCGTCGATAGCCCCCACGGTGAGGACCTCCGCGGCGTTGCCTGGGGCCATGATGCTCGAGGCCGGCACACAGGGCGCGATGTCATGCCCCAGGCTGAAGATTCTCACCGCCGCCGGTCGGTCAAGGCGTTTGACCCACACCCGCACCTTGTACCTGCCCCGATCGGCGTACAGGCTCACCCACTCCGTGGGAGGGGCATCCCCCTCCTGGGGACTCCCAGAGCTGGCCATCACGTAGCCCCTGTCATCGAACAGGTACAGGTCGAGGTCGGACACCGCGGTGGGCCACTCGTCCCAGGTGAGGGCCACCTGGACCAGGCTGGGGAGGTCCACCGTGAGGTCCAGTTCGACCCGGCCGGGCTCGAACTCCAGCCAGCCCGCTGCCCGGGTTGTCCCCACCCAGTGGCGCTGGGCGTGGTTGCCGGCGGCGTTCACCCAGAGGACGCCCTGTCCTGTCGCCCACCGGGCCAAGTCGCTGATGATCCCTGTGCCATGCCCGAACTCCGTGTTGAACCAGCCCAGGGACTGGACGATCACGTCCACGCCCTCGGCCACGAGGTCCTCCACAGCCCGGCCGAACTCCACTTCGTCGCCGATTCGGGCCAAAAAGAGGCCGGCCTTGGGGGCCATGCGGTGGACGATCTGGGCCACCGCGGTTCCGTGGGGTCCGCCTCCTTCCAAACCTTCCCCGGTGTAATCCCGGGTCCACACCACGGCCGAGGCGTCGATTTCCCCCAGCCGGAGGGCCTGGCTGAGCGAGCCAAAGCCCACGTCGACCACGGCCACCCGCACGCCCTGGCCGGCCAGGCCCCGGGCGTGGAACAGGCTAGCCCCAAGCAGGGTCACCCCTTCGGACACAAGGCCAGTCCCCTCGGACAGGGGCACAGGCTCGTGGGGTTGGCGCACGTACCCCACCGCGGGGTCCTCGGCCAGTTGCACAAGGGCCCCGACTGGAACGCGCACCTTGAGCAGGGACCCGAAGCGGTCCTCAATCTGCCCGCCCACACGGCGGACTGTGTCGGCCACCGCCTCGGGGTCGCCCCGAACCTCCACCACGCACAGGAGCGAGTTCGACACCGCCGCGGCCAGGGTTCCCGAAAGCCACAGCCGGGCCTCGATCTTGGGATGACCGGGGCTTGGGGCCTGGGCCGCGCCGAACACCACGGCACAGACAACCGCCAAGACCCAACCTTGGCTCAACTTCCCCCTCATCGGTGCCCCATGGTACCAGGAATCGAACCCCTACTCCCCAAGCTTCCTGCGTCCCCCTTCGCTCGATGAAAGGGAGAGACTAGCCCTTCCTCTCGCCCTCTCCGCAGTGTGCAACATCCCCCGGGGAGGGGCGAGGTTGGCCCCCTCACGTTGCCCTCTCCCGCCCTTCTTTTCCTCCCCTCGCTGGATGGAAGGGGACAGGGCGCTGAAAGAGCCCACAACGGGAGATGAAAAACAACAAGGGAATCGGCGGCAACAGGGGGGAGAAGGGCGGTGGAGGCAACAAAGGGAGCCGGAATTGGCGGAAGCAGCGTGGGGAGGAAGGCGACAACACAGAAGCAGGGGGAGCACCTTGGGGACAGTCGGGGAGGAAAACAGGGCCACGAGGACAGCGCGCCGAAAAGAAAAACCCTCCCTCCCCCGTCGAGGGGGAGGGAGGGCAGAGGTTGCGTCTTACCGGAGGACCACCAGTTTGAGCAGGCCCGAGGCGTACTCCGTGCCTGCCGCCTTGGCGATCACCTGGTACAGGTACACGCCGTTGGCCACGTCCGCGGACCAAGCGAGCTCGGTCCCGCCGGTGCGGCCCGTCCACACCACCTTGCCGGCCAGGTCGTACACCACGACCTTGAGCTCGGTCACGGCGGCGGCCAGCGGGCCGGCCACGCGGAACGTCACGCCCTTGCCGGTGCTGACCGGGTTGGGGCTGACCAGGAACTGCACAGCCGTGCCGGTCTCGCTGGGCGGCGGCGGCGGGAGCTCGGAGAGGTCCAGGGCGCTCGCCGGCGCCACCCCGCCGCAGCTCACGCACAGCGTGCTCAGGCGCGAGGCGTACACGAACCGGATGCTCAGCCCGTCCACCAGGGCCCGGATCCAGTAGCCGTACCACGGCTCAAGCACCGTGGCCTGGACGTACTGCGTGCCGTCCCAGGACCAAGCCACGTTGCGGACCCAGCCCGCCTCCACGGCGTCGGCCCAGCTGCGGGTCTCGGTGCCGCGGATGACCTGGATGGCCGTGAGCGGGTACCGCCACGGAGCGGAAACCATGTGCCAGGTGGTGCGGCCGAGGGCGAGGGTCTGGTCCGTCGTCGGGATGGTTCCCGTGGCGGTGACCGTCTTCGAGGCCGGCAACTTCGCCCAGTAGCCCATGTTCGGGTTCAGGGTCGTTGGCGTCGTGTAGGCGGTGCCGTCCCAGTTGTAGAGCGTCACGCCGAAGATGCCAGCGCTGTCGCCGGTGGTCGGGACCGAAACCAAGGTCCAGCCGGCCCAGGTGTAGGTGAACGAGGTGCCGGTGGGCGGCGGGGTCGGCTCGCCAGGGCAGGAGGCCAACGGCTCGGAGAAGTCCACATCGCCGAACACGTTGACGCCCGCTTGCGGCGTGGGCCGCCAGTAGTTCTTCTTGGCCGTGAGTTTGCCCGTCCCGTTGTTGCGGGCCAGGGCCGTGGCGTCCATGAAGCAGTTGTTCTCCACCTTGTACCACGGCCCGTTCGAGAACTCGTCAGCCATCAGTGCCGTCATCCCGCCCGTGACCCTGTTGCCGATTACGTCACCGGCCCCAGCACCCAAGCGAATGCCG